>CADAGW010000005.1 GCA_902787475.1 uncultured Eubacteriales bacterium | reverse complement strand
GTTTTTGATTATGTCATACCGCAGGCAGATGTCACGAGGCTGACAGGAAAGTATGAAGGCCTTCCGGTGATCGGAAAGGAACTTGCAGACGTAAATGTAAGGATAAGGGCCTTTGGAGACGCGCTTACGATCCTTAGGTCATCGGGCATAGATGCCGATATCTCCGAGATGGGTGAGGACGAATTTGATACCGAATATAACGATCTTTGTATCTCTGTAAAGGTTGTTTCCGATGTAAAGGAAGCGGTAGAGCATATCAATCACTTCGGATCGCATCATACAGACAGTATACTTACGACAGATGAGAAGAATGCGCAGTATTTTGAAAAGATGGTGGATTCCGCGGGAGTATATGTAAACTGTTCGACCCGTTTTGCTGACGGATACAGATACGGTTTCGGAGCGGAAGTTGGTATATCCACGGGAAAACTGCATGCAAGAGGACCTGTGGGCCTGGAGGGCGATGGCACCCGGGAAAGCAGGGGTCTGAGGGGGCGGGACGCCCCCGTCAAGCTGTCAGTCAGGGGACGTGTTTTAGGTCCGGCAGGGGGCGGAAGAGGCGGTCCAGTATGGCCCGGAGCTTTTGGGAACGGGTCATGGAGCGCCAGAGGGAACGGTAGGCGGTCTGGGCCAGGCGGACGTCCTCCTGGGCGGGCTTTCTGCCGCCGTAGCGGCGCTGGCAGAGGGCCTGTATGAAGGCGGTGTAGTCGCCGCTCCAGGGGCCGGAGCCCTTCAGCGCCTCGGCGAAGGAGGCGGGGGTCTGGCCGGAGGAGGGGGTGAAGCCGCAGATCTGGAGCATGCGGTTGAGGGTCAGATACCAGTACATGAGCTGGCTGTCCCCGTCCCGGAGCCGCCGGGCACGGCGGAAGGGATCGGTGGCCGTCAGCCTGCGCCAGAGGAGGACGCCGGCAAAGAGGAGGGCTAGCAGGATCACCAGCCACCAGGGGAAATGCCTGCGGGGCGGGTCGGGAGGCGTGGTCGGCGGGTCGATGTTCTCTGGCGGCTCGGGGGGCGGAGTGGGCGAAGAGTGGGGCTCCTCGGGCGGGGGCGTGGGCTCGCTTTGCTCCTCCTCGTCGGATTCGGGCTCGGGAGTGGGCTCTCCTCCATCCGGCTCGGGCGTGGGGGTGGGCTCGGGCTCCTGGCTCTGATCGTCCTGGCCCTGGTCGTCCTCCCCCTCCGGCTGGGGGGTGGGCATGGGAGAGGGGCCGTCCGGGGCCGTCCAGTCGTAGCCCGGGGTGGGATCGAAGGGGAGCCAGCCCGCGCCGGAGAAATAGACCTCCACCCAGGCGTGGGCGTCGCTGCCCCGGACCTGGGTGACGCCGGTGTCGTTGGGAGTGACCTGGTAGCCTTCCACGTAGCGGGCGGGCAGGCCCGCCATGCGGCAGAGCACGGTCATGGCGGTGGCGAAGTAGCTGCAGTAGCCCTCCCTGGCGTCCAGGAGGAACCAGGAGACGAAGTCCCGGTTGGCCGGGGGATAGTCCACCTCCAGGTTATAGCGATAATTGCGGAGGAGGTGATCCCGTATGGCCAGGGCGGCGTCGTAGGGGGTCGGGGCATCCCTGGTGATCTCTTCGGCCAGGGCGTAGACCCGCTGGGAGATGCCCCGGGGCAGGGCCAGGTAGCCGTTTTGCGCGTTGTCGTAGCCCCTGTCCTCCCGGCCCTGGGTCTCCAGCAGGGCCTGCCGCATGGAGTCGCCGTGCTCGGGCACAAAGAGGGTCATGTCGTACCGGTCGCCCTCGAGCACGCCCCGGGTGATGAACACGTCGCCCAGGTCGTTGTAGTAGGCGGCCACCTCGATGGGCAGGCGCAGATCCACCAGGCGGCAGGGCACGAAGAGGGTGGATATGCCGTCGGAGAGGAAGGTGACGGACACCTGACGGGTGTGGCCGGGGAGAAAGTCGTTAAAGCGGGTGCTGAACACGGAATCCCGGGTGGAGAGGCGGGTGGGGTCCAGGTAGAGATAGCGGCTGTTGACGCCGCCGTCGGACCAGGACACGCCGGTGTAGGTCCTGCGGACGGAGCCCCGAAGGAGCAGCTTTTCGTCCGTCTCCACCTCCATCACCAGGCCCTCCCGGGGGGAGGCCGGGCCGCCCAGCCTCTCCCCCATCACCTGGTAGCCGTCGGCGGCCAGGGAGTAGGCGGTGCGGGCCTCGGTGAAGAAAAAGTAGTCCTCGAACATCTGGCGGATCCGCTCGGCGGCGTCGGAAAGGGGCTGCCAGGTGGGGCGGCTCAACGGGGTACAGATCAGCGCTATGGCCGTGATCACCGCCGCCAGGGGCAGGGCCCGCCAGTAGCCGGTGCGCTTCTCCCCCGCGTTGGCGTACATCAGCACCAGGGACAGGGCCCCGGGGGCCGCGTAGAGGGGGGTGAGGCGGAAGGAGAGCCGCCAGCCGATGAGGGCCATGGCCGCGCAGATGGTGGCGGCGGGGTATACGCCCCCCTGGAGGCGGGAGAGGCCGAAGCCTATGACGGAAAAGAGAAGGGCCAGTATGGCGCGGAGAGCCATGTCCCCCTCCATGAGGCTCCCCTCCCCCTCCGCCAGGATGCCGGCGGCGGCGCGGACGAGGGAGCGGATGTGGAAAAGGGCGTCTCCGAAGCGGAGCAGGCAGAAGGCCGCGCCAGCGCCCAGCACAAAGGCCAGGCAGCGGGCGGGCCGGTTCCACACCAAAAGGGCGCACCAAACCGCCGCCCCCGCGCCAAAGGCCAATATGACCCACGGGCGGAGGGGCAGATCCAGGGCGTCCAGCATGCACAGCGTGACGGACAGGGACAAAAGCGTGCCGATCAGCACGCTGGCCAATATATCCAGTTGCCTGCGGGGAACGGTCATGCCGCGTCCTCCCAGGGGTCGATGCGTTCTGCCTGTACGCCTTCCAGGCGCATACGTGCCAACAGCGCCACGTCGTCCTCCGTTTCTGATTCACTGATCCAGAGATAGCTCACCCATATCCGCGTCCGGCGCATGCGGAGGGCCGCCTCCGCCAGCTGGGCGCTTAAGCGGGTGGTGACCAGTATCACCGCGCCGGTGCGCAGGAGCCTGCGCATCTCCACGGCCACCACCTGTTCAAAGGAGTATTCCCCGTCGAAGGGCATGAAGCCCACCTTTTCCACGAACCGGGGGTAGTCCCAGGCGCCCTGGCCGGACAGCTCGAAGGGGGCCTTGCCCGATACCGGCATGCGCACGGGATGGTCGATCAAAAGCTGGGCCTTTGCCGCAGACAGGGCCGCCTCGCACAGGGCGTCCTGGCAGTAGAGGCCCGCGGAGCCGTCCCTGGCGGGCGGGGCGGCGTCCAAGAGCACCAGGGTGTCGGAGCGCATGCTCTCTTCGTAGGTGCGCACCACCACCTCCCGGCGGCGCATGGACAGCTTCCAGTGGACCTTTTTGAGGGAGTCGCCGTCCTGCCAGGTCCGAACGTCCGCCGGTGAGGCGGCGTCCTCCGTGGCCCGGGCCCGGGACTCCACGCCCGTGTCGCCGGGCTCCAGGGTGAGAGGGGGCCTTTGCCGGTCCCGGGGGAGGATCTTGAGGGTGGTGTGGGCCCCCTTTAGGGATCGGGTGAAGGTGAACAGGCGGAATATATCGGTGACGCTGGCCCCGTCGAAGGCCACCTCGCCCAGGCCCCGGTGGGGACAGCGCATGACGTAGCGGTATTCCTTCTCCCCCAGCCAGGGCGGATCCACGGTCATGTCTCCCCTCTGGGGTTCCGCCATGAGGGAGGCGGCCAGCACGCGGATCTGGGCCACGGGCAGGGGGCTGACCGCGCCAACCCGGACCCGGAGGGACACCGATTCGCCCCTTGCCGCCCGGACGGTGCGGGTGACGGGCTTCACCTTCAGCGTGAGCAGGGCCAAAAGGGCAGAGAGAAGGCCCCCCAGCCACACGCCGAAGAGAAGGAAGGAGGCCAGGTAGTACAGCGCGCCGCCGGTGGCCAGGCCCACGGCCAAGGCGCACAGGCCCGAGAGGAGCACGCCCCAGGATCGCCTGGTCATGAGAGCCTCACGGGCACCTGAACGGAGTGAAGCACGCTCATAAGCACCTTTTCACTGGTCATGTTTCTCATTCTGGCCTCGGCGGAGAGGAGCACCCGGTGGGAGAGCACCGGCAGGGTCATCTCCTGCACGTCCTCGGGCATGACGTAGTCCCGGCCCTGGAGAAGGGCCCTGGCCTGGGCGGCCCGGAGGAGGAATATGGCGCCTCTGGTGGAAATGCCCAGCTGCAGGCTCTGCTGCCTGCGGGAGGCCTGGGCGATCATGGCGATGTAGCTTCTGACTTCCTTGGAGGCGTAGACCCCGTCGGCGGCCTGCTGGAGGGCGATCACGTCCTGGGCCGAGCAGATGGGAGAGAGATTGTCCATGGGGTTTTCGCCGGTGGAGAACCGCTCGAGTATCGCGGCCTCCTCCTCGGGAGAGGGGTAGCCTATGGCCACCTTCATGAAGAACCGGTCCAGCTGGGCCTCGGGCAGTGGGTAGGTGCCCACGAAGTCCACCGGGTTCTGGGTAGCCAGCACGATAAAGGGGCGGGGCATGGCGTAGGTGGCGCCGTCCACGGTGACCTGCCGCTCCTCCATGGCCTCCAGAAGGGAGGACTGGGTCTTGGGAGAGGAGCGGTTGATCTCGTCGGCCAGCACGATCTGGCTCATGACCAGGCCCTCCCGGTACTCCATCTCGCCGGTCTTGAAATTGGCCATGGTGAAGCCGGTGATGTCGGACGGGGTGATGTCCGGGGTGAACTGTATGCGCTTGAAGGTGCAGTCCAGGGACCGGGCCAGGGCAGAGGCCAGTGTGGTCTTGCCCACGCCGGGCACGTCCTCTATGAGCACGTGGCCCCGGCACAGAAGGGAGATGAGCATCAGCTCCACCACATCTCCCTTGCCCACGATCACCCGGCCGATGTTTTGTTTGAGCGCCTGCAGCACCCGCGGCGTACCCTGCATAATGACATTCCTCCGATAACAGACTGATAGGTTAGTCCCATGAAAGGGGTGTTTTGTTCCCTATGATTATAGCCTGTGGGCCCCGCTTTGGCAAGGCGGTATGTGTAAAGAGGGGAAAAAAGAGGATATACAGATTCCTTTTCTTGACAGAATATGCAATTCCATGTATGATAAAGGCACCAAAAGAAGGGAGACAGGATGTATGGCGAAGATCACACTCAACCCCTTAAAGAGCGCGGGCGTCATCAACAAGAACATATACGGGCATTTTTCGGAGCATCTGGGACGGTGCATCTATCAGGGCCTGTTCGTGGGCAGGGACAGCGCCATACCCAACGTAAACGGCATGCGGAAGGACGCTGTGGAGGCGCTCAAGCGGATCCACGCCCCTGTGCTCCGCTGGCCCGGCGGATGCTTCGCCGACGAGTATCACTGGGAGGACGGCGTGGGGCCCCAGGAGGCCAGAAAGCGCATGGTCAACACCAACTGGGGCGGCGTGGTGGAGGACAATTCCTTCGGCACCCATGAGTTTTTGGAGCTGTGCCGCCAGGTGGGATGCGAGCCCTACATCAACGCCAACGTGGGCAGCGGCACGGTGCGGGAGATGGCGGAGTGGGTGGAATACGTCAACTCCGACGGGGATTCCTCCGTGGTCAAAAAGCGCTGGGCCAACGGGCGGAAGGAGGCCTGGGGCGTCAAATACTGGGGCGTGGGCAACGAGAACTGGGGCTGCGGCGGGAATATGCGGCCGGAGTATTACGCCGACGAGTTCCGCCGGTATCAGACCTATTGCCGCCAGTACGGGAAGAACAAGCTGGTGAAGATCGCCTGCGGGCCCAACGGCAGCGACTACAACTGGATGGAAGTGATGATGGAGCGGGCGGGCCGGTATATGGACGCCATCAGCCTGCATTATTACACCGTGTGCGGCACCTGGGACCATAAGAGCAGGGCCACCCAGTTCACCAAAGAGGAGTATTACGAGACCCTCAAAAAGGCGGCGTTTATGGACGAGCTGATCGCCCGGCAGGACGCCATCATGACCCGGTACGACCCGGAGCATCGGGTGGGGCTGATCGTGGACGAGTGGGGCACCTGGCACGAGGTGGAGCCGGGCACCAATCCGGGATTTTTGTATCAGCAGAACACCATGCGGGACGCCATGGTGGCGGCGCTGACTCTGAATATATTCAACGGTCACTGCGATCGGGTGGTCATGGCCAACCTGGCCCAGACGGTGAACGTGCTGCAGAGCGTGATCCTGACCGAGGGAGACAAGGTGGTACTGACCCCCACCTATCACGTGTTCGACCTGTACAAGGAGCACATGAACGCCCGGCAGATCGACTGCCACGTGGCCGCGGAGGAGACGGGCACGGAGAAGGACCATATCTGCCAGGTGACGGCCTCCGCCAGCCAGAAAGACGGGAAAACCTGTGTGACGGCGGCCAACCTCTCCTGCGAGAAGGAGGCGGAGGTGGAGATATGCGGCCTTGACGCCGTGGAAGCCGCGGGCCGGATCCTGACGGGCAAAATGGATGCGTACAACGACTTTGAGTCCTCACCCCTGGCAGCGGCGGATATGCGCGGCGTGAAGGTGGAAGGCGGAAAGGTCGTATTCACCCTGCCGCCCTGCGGTGTAGCCGCCGTGACGGTGAAATGACCGGGAGGCCCTTTTGCCGGCGGTGTCTGCTCGCCGACATGCCCTCCCAGGCGGAGCTGGCGAAAAGTATACGGGAGCTTATAGCCCTTCTGCCCCCGGAGCAAAGGGCGGGGGACGATATCGCCGCCGCCCGGCTTGCCCGGTGCCGGGAGTGCGAGCACCTGGTGGACGGCATGTGCGCCCTGTGCGGGTGCTACGTGGAGCTCCGCGCCGCCAAGGCCCGGATGATCTGCCCCGACGTGCCTGGCAGGTGGTGAGGGGGAAGGAACGGGGAAGACGCTGAGGGCTGCTCGCCCTCAGACTCCTCGCTTAAGGGCCCAGGCCCTTAAGAATCCCATTTTCGCCCTTCGGGCGGGACAAAATGATATAAAAACATGGACTGTCATGGCGTATGGCTGTGACAGTCCATTGGGTTTTTGGGGGGAATCCTACTATTTGCTGAAATGTGGAGAACGGATTGCTTCGTCACTTCGTTCCTCGCGATGACACGGTGGCCAGAGGCAAGTGCGTTTCCTGACAAGTGAGAACGCAAATATGGACTGTCGCGGCGTATGGCTGTGACAGTCCATTGGGTTTTGGGGATCAGTCCTCCACCCGGGCGACGGGGAATTGGGTGATGCGAAGGGAGGTGTCGCCGTAGGGCACCAGCTCGATCTCCCGGAGCTGGGAGCGGGGGACGGAGGGAGAGACGGGCGGGTCGTCGGCGCTGCCGCCCTTTAAGGTCCACTGGGGCACGGGGGCTGCCATGACGTAGGCCCGGACGGGATACGCGCCGTTTTTGAAGGCCCCGGCGGGATCCTTGCCGAACTCCACCCGGACCGTGTCGGGGAGGATGGCCCAGTTCCAGGGGTCGGTTGTGGTGACCTGGTAATCCGGCACGAAGGGATGGTCCTTGATCTTTTCCCAGGTCTCAGCGGGATGGAAGGCCATCACCAGCGGGCCCACCTCCACGGCGGCGGTCTGCCTGTGCCAGCGGGTGACCCGGGGCTTCATGGGGAAGGTGAGCGTGATCTCGTCCCGGTCCCACTCCCGCTCCAGCTTAAAGATGTCGCCGGGGGTCAGATCGAACCGGTCCCCGCCCATCTGGCAGGCGGCGCCGCTTGCCCAGCCGGGCACCCGGAAGTAGAGGGGGAAGGTCTTTTTGCGGCCGGTCTCCACCCGAACGCGGACGGTCTCCTCGAAGGGGTACTGGGTGTCCACGCGGATCACCACCGGCACGTCGCCGGAGAGAAAGCGCACCCGGCAGGGGGCGTAGCTCTGGCAGAGGAAGCCCTCGCCCTGGGCGGCATACCACAGGTGGCTCACGTATTTGGGCCAGCCCTGGTGCAGATTGGCGGTGCAGCAGCCGAAGTTGGGCTCCAGGCCGAAGGTGTTGCTGTCGTCGGAGTTGTTGTACCAGTCCCGCTTCTCCACGGTGCAGCGCACCTGATTGGCCTGCTGGTCGTACTGGTGGGTCAGATTGTCCCCGCTCTGGGCGGCGGGCAGGCCGTTGAAGGCCGCCTTTTCCAGCACGTCGCCCAGCATCTTTTCGCTGGAGCCTGTGGTCATCAGGGACTCGCAGGTATACATCAGCTCCGCCACGGCGCAGGTCTCTGTGCCCTGGCGGGGGCTGGGGCCGGAGATGTGCTCGTCGCCGGTGAACAGGCCGGAGGCCACCCCGTGGTAGCGCATGAGGTTTTCATAGCCCGTGACGAAGCCGTCGTTCTCCTTGAAGCCGCTCTTGATCATATGCACCACGCCGGGGAACTTGAGGCCCATGGCGGAATTGACCACATGGGTGAAGTGGTATTCCCGGCGGTAGTATTTGCGGCCCTCCCACGTGAGGCCCTCCTCCTGGTCGAGGCCGCGGACCATCTCGCTCCAGGGCAGGGCCCGGGACAGGCTCTGCTTGTAGGAGAAGGTGTCAAAGTAGGCCGTCCAGTCGCTGGTCTGGTCCCGAAGGAGGGACATAAGCTTCACCAGGAACGCCTTGCCGGTGAGGTTGTACAGCGCCGCCACCATCAGCATGTTCTCAGCGCCCCTGGCGCAGGCCCATTCCCTGAGGGGCCGCTGGGGCAGAGTGCGGTACTCATAGGCGAAGTAGCGCAGCATCATCTCCGGCACCCGCTTGTCGCCGGTGGCGGTATAGTACTGCCAGAGGGCCTTGAGCATCACCATGCGGGGCCACCAGTCGTCGTTTTTCTCCGGGCCGAAGGAGCCATCCTCCTTTTGGCTGTTCAGAGTCCACTCGATGTACTCCCGGGCCACGGATTTTAATTCCTCGCTGCCCGTCAGATACGCCAAGGGCACCAGGCCGTCCATGTAGTAGGGCGCCCGCTCCCAGTCGTCGCCCTCTCCGCCCCGCCAGGCGCTGTCCTTCACGTCCGGCCAGAACTTGTACAGCTGGCCCGTGAGGCCCTTGGCGGCCGCGTCCAGCTGATCCTTGAGCCATCCCTCCGGCGTCACCGCGCCCAGGGGCAGCTCCGCGAACCGGTTCTGGGTCAGCGGAGCCCGGTTGAAAAATACCTTACCGATCATAGCCTATCTCTCCTACATAAACCTCTGTATCAGGTAGATCACCAACAAATGCCCGGGGTAGAAGGCGTAAAAGAAAAACTTGTTGAGGCGCAGTCTGGTGTGGATCGGCGCGTGGATCAGCGGCAGCGCCGTCAGGGCGTAGATCTGAAGCACGTGCCGGGTGTTCCACTGGCCAAACAGGCTGGGCATGCCCCAGTGGACCATGAGAAGCCCCACCCACACCAGGGAGGTAATGGGCCGGTCCAGGAAGGCATAGAACAGCACCATGAGAAGGAGGCCTTTAAGGCCGTAGTCCAGGCGGGACTCTATGAGATAGCACCCGAGGCAAACCAGGGCGGTAAGGATGTATTTCTTGTCCCGCAGGGTCCAGAGGATCAGTACCCCCGCCGTGAGGGAAAAGAGGATATTGAGCCGCCCGGAGAAGAAGAAATCGTAGATTTTGTCCAGCCGGTAGAAGTTCGATCCCCAGTCGAAGGCCCCTATGGGCACGTGCTTCATGGCCGGCATGTAGAGGGGCTGGACCAGGATGCCCAGCAAAAGAAGCCGCAGGGCGTAGAGGCCGATGTTTCGGGTGTAGCGGCAGCCCACGGCCATGCAGTAGGCGAATATGGGGAACGCCACCCGACCCACGGCCCGCATGGGCGTATACCAGGGCGTGCCGGAAAAGAACTCCAGGCCCACGTGGTCGATGACCATGCACACACAGGCCACGATCTTTAACAGCCCAGTGTCGGTATTGGAGCGGATCTCTCCCCCAGCCATACGCGCCTCCTATCTTCTGACCCGGCCCACCAGGGCGGAGACGGCCAGAGCCGCCAGGTTCACCATGACCACGCTGGCCCCCGCGGGCAGGTCGGTAAGGCAGGACACCACGATGCCCATGAGGAAGCACACCACCGATATGGCCGCCGCCAGCACCACCATGGCCCGGAAGGACCGGACGAGACGGCGGGCGGAGAGGGCCGGGACGATGATGAGACTGGATATGAGCATGCTGCCCATCATGCGCATGCCCAGCACCACCGTGACGGCGGTGAGGAAGGAGATGAGGAACTGATAGGCGTCCACGGGCACGCCGATGGCCCGGGCGAAGGCGTCGTCGTAGGACACGGCGAACAGCTTGTGAAAGCACAGGCCGTAGGTCAGCAGCACCAGGGCGGACAGGCCAACGCTGAGGGGCACGTCGCTCTCGCTGACCGCCAGGACGCTGCCGAACATGTAGCTGGTCACGTCCACGTTAAAGCCCCTGACCACGGAGGTAAGGATCACGCCCAGCGACAGAGCCGCCGTGGCCATGACGCCTATGGTCACGTCGCCGCTTACGCCCTTTTTCTGGCCGTACCACATGATGAAAAAGGCCGCGCCCACCACCGCGGGCACCGCCACCGCCATGGGCGGCAAACCCAGCACCATGGCCAGGGCCAGGGCCGCGAAGCCCACCTCCCCCAGGCCGTGGCCGATGAGGGTATAGTGCTTGAGCACCAGCACCACGCCCAGAAGGGCCGCGCACAGGGACACCAGCGTGCCCACGATCAGCGCCCGGCCCATGAAGGGCAGAGAGAATATGTCGATCAACGTCTGCATGGCATTATACCTTGGCCGCCGCGCCGGCGGTCTTTTCCCAATCCGCCACCGTGCCCACGAAATCCAGGCCGGTGTTCATGACGCACACCCGGTCGGCGTTGGCCTTGGCGTAGTCCCAGTCGTGGGTAGCTATGAGCATGGCCACGCCCATCTGACGGCGAAGCTGGCCAAAGAGAGCGTACAGCTCCGCGGTGATGGCCGGATCCAGGGCCGAGCAGGGCTCGTCCATGATCAGGAGCCTGGGCTCCCGGGCCAGCGCCCGGGCCAATAGCACCCTCTGCTGCTGGCCGCCGGAGAGCTCGCCGATGCGCTTTGCGGCCAGGTCCGTGATGCGGGTGGCCTCCATGGCCCGCTGGGCCCGATCCTTGTCCTCACGGGTGTAGAACAGGCGGCGGGCGTTTTTCTGGGAGCCGCTCAGCACGATCTCCCGCACCGTGGCCGGGAAGGAGGCGTCGGTGGTGTGGATCTGGGCCAGGTAGGACACCTGGTCCGCTCCGGGGCCCTGTATGGTGCCCTTCTCCACGTTCACAAGGCCCAATATCCCCTTGATGAGGGTGCTCTTGCCGGAGCCGTTGGCCCCCAGAAGGCACATATTTTCCCCCTCGCAGACGGAAAAGGACACGTCCCTCACCGCCTGCTGGCCGTCGTAGGAGATGCTCACGCCGCTCAGTTTCAGTAGTTCCTTCATTTTCCAAACCCGCCCGCTATGGCGCAAATCAGATTGACGAACAGTGACATGGCCAGAGCCCACACTGGGCTCTGTATGGTGAAGCCGTCTATGGCCCGCTGGCAAAGATAGAGTATGCCCACGTCCAGGGCCACGCTGCCGAGGCCCATGGTCAGGCACCCGATGGGCCCCGTGGCCAGGCGAAGCACGGGGCGAACCGCCACGTATACGCAGCCCAGCATGGCCCCGCACAAAAGGGTGGCGCTGTAGTCCCGGCTGACCACTCCCGGCAAAAGCCGCTCCGCCGCGAAGGCGCACAGTATACAGCTAAAGAACACCGCGCTCGCGCGGCCAAAGCCAGTTTTGCGCATCGATCTCCTCCCGGAAAAGGGTCCATATGCCCGATCGGGGCGGCGGGCAGTCGAAGGTCATGTCCTCCCGCCTTGTGGGATGGGCCACGGTGAGCCGGGCGGCCCACAGGGCGATCTGCTCCCCGGGCTTTCCCGCCCCGTAACGGGCGTCGCCCCAGAGGGGATGGCCCACTGCCGCGTGCTGCACCCGGATCTGGTGGGAGCGGCCGGTGAGGAGGGTGACCTCCGTGAGGGTCAGGCCGTCCCGACTGCACAAAGGCCGGGTGATGAGTCGGGCTTCCTTTGCCCCGGGGGCGTCCGGCGGCACGCAGCGGACCATGCCGTTTTCCTCCTTGCGGAGAAAATGGGTCAGGCTCCTCTCCCCCGCCATCTCGCCCCGGACCACCGCCAGATAGGTCTTTTTCGCCGTGTGCCGGGAAAAATCCTGGGACAGGCGGGAGGCCGCCTTGGAGGTGCGGGCGAACACCATCACGCCGCCCACGGGCCGGTCCAGCCGGTGCACAAGGCCCAGAAACACGTTCCCGGGCTTTTGATAGGTCTCCTTCACCCAACCCTTGAGCCAGGTGAGCATGTCCAGATCCCCGGAGGAGTCCCCCTGCACGGGCATGTTGGGGGGCTTCACCGCGCACAGGATATGGTTGTCGCAATACAATATATCCGGATTCATAGGCCGTTCATTCCTGAAAATGGAATATGGAGCGCTTTATGGGGCGGGGGTCCAGCGGCCGCTGGCCCCGCAGGGCAGTACGCCCCCGGCGGTGACGGGCAGCACCAGCTCCTGGGAATCCACATGCCCCCTGGGCAGGGCCCGAAGGAGGATATTGGTCAGCACCGCAGGCTGGAGGCCGGTGGTGTAGCTGTTGATGAGGAAGAACAGCGGCGTATCGGACAATATCGCCGCGCAGCCGGTGACCAGGCCGTAGAGCTCATTTTCCAGCTTCCACACCTCGCCGCCCGGGCCCCGACCGTAGGAGGGGGGATCCATCAGGATGGCGTCGTAGCGGTTGCCCCGACGCTCCTCCCGGGCCACGAATTTGCCCGCGTCGTCCACGATCCAGCGGAAACGGGTCTCGTCCAGGCCGTTTAGGGCCCGGTTCTCCCCCGCCCACTGCATCATGCCCTTGGCGGCGTCCACGTGGGTCACCCGGGCTCCGGCACGGGCGCAGGCCATGGTGGCCCCGCCGGTGTATCCGAACAGGTTCAGCACCGAAATGGGACGCCCGGCGGAGCGGATCAGCCCCTCCATCCAGTCCCAGTTGGCCGCCTGCTCCGGGAACAGCCCGGTATGCTTGAAGCCCGTGGGCCGCACGTAGAAGCGGAGGCCCCGGTATTCCACCACCCACTTTTCGGGCAGGCGCTTTTTGAACTCCCATTCGCCGCCGCCCCGGTCGCTGCGGTGATACCAGCCGTCAGCCTGGCGCCACATGTCGCCCTTTCGCTTGGGCCAGATCACCTGGGGATCGGGCCTGCGGAGGATCACGCTGCCCCACCGCTCCAGCTTTTCGCCGTCGCCGGTATCCAGCACCTCATAATCTTTCCATGCCTCGGTCAAAAACATCTGTATCGCTCCACGCGCAGTATTTCCCATCGGGAAGAAATGGGCCCGCTGAAGGGGCACAGGGATGCTCTCGGGGCCCAGAGGGATTCTTAAGGGACGCTTCCCTTAAGTCGGGGAGCGCGAGGGGCAGACGGCCCCTCGCCCAGCCCCCGCGGGGCGTCACCTGAGGATGGCCAGCGCGGCGTCCACGCCGTTGATGTTCCAATCCTTGCTCACGGCATTCTCCGGGAAGGTGTCGGCAGCGGTCATATCCAGCGCCAGCACGGCCTTCTCGATCTCCGCGGCGTTCTTCTCCAGGATGGCGGAGAGGTTGGCGTCAGTATGATAGTACACATGGATGCGGTCGGTGACCTCGAAGCCGGCGTCCTTGCGCATGGTCTGGAGCTTGGAGATGACCTCCCGGGCGAAGCCCTCCTCGATGAGCTCGGCCGTCAGGTTGGTGTCCAGCACCACCGTCAGATCCTTTTCGCTCTCGGTGACGTAGCCCTCCTTCTGGGCGGTGGACACCAGCACGTCGTCCTTCGTCAGCTCCACCTGGGTGCCGTCGATTTCGAACTTCACCGTCTCGCCCCTGTCGAAGGCGCTGACGCAGGCGTTGCCGTCGCAGTCCTGGAGCCATTTGCCGATCTTACCCAAGAGCTTTCCGTACTTGGGGCCCAGGGTGCGCATCTGGGGCTTGAGCTTGTAGGCGGTGAAGGCGCTGGCGTCCTCCACGAACTGTACCTTCTTCACGTTCAGCTCGTCGCCGATCAGGGCGCTGGCCTCATCGGACAGGGCGGCGCCCTTTACGTAGAGGGCGGGCACGGGCTGGCGGACCTTGCAGTTGGCCTCGTTGCGGGCGGCGCGGCCCAGCTGTACCGCCTGGATGACCACCTCCATGTCCTCCTCCAGCTTTTTGTCGATCCTGCTCTCGTCGCACACCGGGAAGTCGGTCAGATGCACGCTCTCCCTGGCGCCGGGCACGTTGGCCACCACCAGGTTCTGATACATGCTCTCGGTCATGAAGGGCACATAGGGTGCGCACAGGCCGCACAGTGTGGTGAGCACGGTGTAGAGGGTCTCAAAGGCCGCCAGCTTGTCGCCCTCCAGGCCCTTGCCCCAGAAACGCTCCCGGCAGCGGCGCACATACCAGTTGGACAGCTCGTCCACGTAGTCCTGGATGGCCCGGGCGGTCTCGGTGATCTTGTACTGGGAGAGGCCCTCGTCCACGAAGCGGATCAGGGAATTGAGCTTGGACAGGGCCCACTTGTCCATCAGGGAGAAGTCCTCGGGCCTGGCCTTATTGGCCGGATCATAGTTGTCGATGGAGGCGTAGAGGGTGAAGAAGGCATAGGTGTTCCACAGGGTGCCCATGAATTTCCTTTGCATGTCCCGCACCAGGTCGCCGGAGAAGCGGGCAGGCAGCCAGGGCGCGCCGTTGGCATAGAAATACCAGCGCACGGCGTCCGCGCCCTGCACGTCCAATACGCTCCAGGGCTCCACCACGTTGCCCTTGTGCTTGGACATCTTGATGCCGTCCTTGTCCTGCACGTGGCCCAGCACCAACACGTCCTCAAAGGGCGCGCGGCCAAAGAGCAGTGTGCCGATGGCCATGAGGGTGTAGAACCAGCCGCGGGTCTGGTCGATGGCCTCAGAGATGAAGTTGGCCGGGAAGTTCTTCTCGAACAGCTCCTTGTTCTCAAAGGGATAGTGCCACTGGGCGAAGGGCATGGAGCCGGAATCGTACCAGCAATCGATGACCTCGGGGGTACGGTGCATCTCGCCGCCGCACTTGGGGCAGGGGATGATCACGTTGTCGATGTAGGGGCGGTGCAGCTCGATGTTTTCCGGCACGTCCCGGCCCAGGGTGCGAAGCTCCTGGATAGAACCCACCACGTGGGTGTGGCCGCAGGAGCAGACCCACACGGGCAGGGGGGTGCCCCAGTAGCGCTCACGGGACAGGCCCCAGTC
The DNA here is from genome assembly GCA_902787475.1 of uncultured Eubacteriales bacterium. Lineage (GTDB taxonomy): Bacteria > Bacillota > Clostridia > Christensenellales > Aristaeellaceae > RUG13279. Next base: position 4,298 of record CADAGW010000005.1, on the reverse strand, counting down.
GATGACGTTTTCAAGGAAGTTGCCCATGCGGCCGTCCTTGATGTTGTCGGGCATCCAGTTGACGGCCTGGTTGCTCTTGAGAAGCTGATCCCGCACCTCGGTCATGCGGATGAACCAGGTAGAGCGGGCATAGTAGATCAGGGGCGTGTCGCACCGCCAGCAGAAGGGATAGTCATGGGTGAACTCGGCGGCCTTCACCAGCAGGCCGCGATTTTGGAGGTCCTCCATGATCACCGGGTCGGCGGCCTTCACGAACAGGCCCTCCCAGGGGGTCTCGGGGGCCATGCGTCCCTGGGCGTCCACCAGCTGGAGGAAGGGCAGGTCGTTGTCCCGGCCCACCCTGGCGTCGTCCTCGCCGAAGGCGGGAGCGATGTGGACGATGCCGGTGCCGTCGGTGGTGGTGACGTAGCCGTCGCAGATCACCCGGAAAGCGGGCTTGTCCACCAGAGCGGCCTGGAAGGAGAACAGGGGCTCGTATTCCATGCCCTTGAGGTCGGAGCCCCTCATGAGGGTCTTATCCGACACCTCTTCGTCCTGGAACAGGGTGCCGATGAGGGCGTCCGCCATGATGACGGTGCGGCCCTGGGCGGTGAAGCGGGCGTAGTCCACGTCGGGATTCACGCACAGCGCCACGTTGCTGGGCAGGGTCCAGGGGGTGGTGGTCCAGGCGTAGAGCCAGGTGTTTTCCTCGCCCTTTACCCGAAAGCGGACGAAGGCGGATTTTTCGGTGACGGACTTATAGCCCTGGCTCACTTCGTGAGAGGCCAGCGCGGTGCCGCAGCGGGGGCAGTAGGGCACCACCTTGTGGCCCTTGTAGAGAAGGCCCTTGTCGGCCACCTGCTTTAAGGACCACCACACGCTCTCGATGTAGTTGTTGTCGTAGGTGATATAGGGGTTATCCATGTCGGCCCAATAGCCGACGCGCTCGCTCATCTTTTCCCATTCGCCCTTGTATTTCCAGACGCTCTTTTTGCACTCCTGGATGAAGGGCTCGATGCCGTACTGCTCGATCTGCTTTTTGCCGTCCAGGCCCAGCAGCTTTTCCACCTCCAGCTCCACCGGCAGACCATGGGTGTCCCAGCCCGCCTTGCGCAGCACGTGGCGGCCCTTCATGGTCTGGTAGCGGGGGATCAGGTCCTTGATGGAACGGGTGAGCACGTGGCCGATGTGAGGCTTGCCGTTGGCCGTGGGCGGGCCGTCGTAGAAGCAGAAGTTTTCGCCCTCCGCCCGCTGGTCGATGGACTTCTGGAAGATGTGGTTCTCCTTCCAGAACTTCATGATCTCCTCTTCCCTGGCCACAAAATTCATATCTGTGGAAACCTTGCTGAACATGACCAAACCTCCCGTTTCTAAGGGGTCCGCCGAATCAAAAAGCTCCGCACCCATATATGGGGCGAAGCTCGCGGTACCACCCAAATTTATATCTCGCTTTCGCTGTAACGGGCGAACCCGGCCGGCCCTCGTCGAACCGGCGGCTCCGGGGTGATCCATCACGGCTTCCACCCGCCGGACTCGCACCGTCCTCCGGCTCGCTTGGGGCTGCCCGCCGCGATCGTCCCCTTCTTCGCTGTATGTCATTGTATCATACCCCGGGCCCGGCGTCAATGATTTTTGCGTTGAGTTTCCGGCAAAGACGGCTTTTCAGGCAAAGAAAAACTCCTTCCCCGAGGGGAAGGAGCGATCCACGTCTGTGATCAGGCCTCGGCGGGGGCGCCCACAGGGCACACCTCAGCGCAGGCGCCGCAGGACAGGCAGGCATCCGCGTCGATCTCGTACTTGCCATCGCCCTCGGAGATGGCGCTCACGGGGCACTGCTCGGCGCAGGCACCGCAGGAAACACAAGCGTCGGAAATCTGATAAGCCATAATGAAGAACCTCCTCAAAATCAATCACTGTGTCGATATTTGTATTATATCATGCCAAAGGATGAAAAGCAATCGTTTCTTTACAATTTTACCCCAGGGAAGGAGCGTCAAACTCCTGTAAGAGGTCTAAAACCCCCGCCTGGCCGCGTCCAGTATGCCCCGGGAGAGGCGGGCTGGCGCGTCCACAAAATGGTTGCCCGGGTTCCACTCAAAGCGTGTGTTGACCCCCTGGGCCGCAAGGATACGGGCGGCCTCCTCTGTGGCCTCCCCCACTTTTGCGAGCCTGGGGTTTTTGGCGCGGGGCTCCTTGTCGCCCAGCGACAGATAGGCCGCGCGGACGCGGGCGGGGTGGGAGCGCATATACTCCAGAAACCCGTCGTACCACAGAGAGCCGGAGGCGGATACGGCGAAATCGAACCGGTCACAGGCGCAGGCGGCGTAGAGGGCGAAAAGGCCCGCCAGGGAATAGCCCCCGATGCCCCGCCGCTTCACCTGCCACGTCCGGCCCTTTTCAAACTCGTCTATGGCGGAGAGAAGCCGCGTCAGGTGGGACGGGCCCTCTCCCGCGAAATCCCCGCCGCCCCGAAAGGCCGTGGGGGCGGGCCATGGGGACAGGTCCCGGTTCCAGTCAAAGTCCTGGATGGACACAAGGGTGACGCCGCTGCCGGAGAGCAGGCGGGCGGTCTCCTCCATCTCCTCCTCGCCGTGGACGTATACCAGGGTTTCGCCCGTTCCCTCCCCCATCGCTGCAAGGCGCATACAAGCCCTCCTTTCAAGGAAAAAGAGGGACAAATCGTCCCTCTTTTGTGGGTCAAGGATGGATCATTCGCCCAGCTCCAGCTGGGTGTCGTTGCGGACGATCTGCACGAAGGTCTTGCCGGGCTTGAAATTCACCACGTTGCCGTCGTCGTCATAGTACACGGTGGCAGAGGAAGAGTCGGGCCGATACCAGGTGCCGGTAAAGTGACGGCCGCGGATGAAGTAGTCGCACTTGTTGGAGCCGTAGGAGGTGTACACCGGGCGGTCGCCGTTGTTGTCCCGATAGCCCTGGAAGTCCATCTGCATGATGATCACGTTGGTGCAGGCGTACTGATTGCCGTTGGCGTCATAGTGGGGCTGGCCCAGGTAGGTGCGGTAGTACAGGCCGTCCTGGCTGTTGTACTCGTAGCCGGGATAGGTGATGCTGGCGTTGTACTTCACCTTGAAGGAGGAGCAGTCCTCGCCCCGCTGGGTGTAGTTGTCGGCGCTGAAGGACAGGGGGGAACGGGGCGCGATGACGCTGGTGTCCACCTTTTCCATGGCGGACTGGATCTTGAACACCGCGTTGTGGGGCATGGCCCGCTTCTCGTCCCGGTAGAAATGGCTGTCGCCCTTGTAGTAGTCGAACCGGCCCGGGAAGGTGAACTGCTTGAGGTAGTCGTACATATTGTAGGTGGCCGCGCTGGCGCCGCCGCAGTGGGCGAAGGCCGCGTTCCAGTCGGAGGTCAGGTCGATGTGGATGTAGCGGGTGGAGCGGACGGCCTCCACGATCTCCGGGATATTGTCGTTGAATATGGCCAGGTAGCGGGTGTATCCGCCCCGGGCGATCTCGATCTCGTAGACCACGTCGGCACAGTCCATGTTCCGCTGGGGACGGCCCTGGCCCACGTTGTCGATGGACACGGCGATGATCTTCTGATCCTCCGCCTCGGTGGGCAGGCCGGTGGTCAGGGACACGTTCCCCTCCGCCATAGCGCTCATGGAAAAGATCACCATCAGGGCGATCAGCAGACTCACAAATCTCTTCATAGCGACACTCCTTTCATGATATACAGGATTATACTCCATCCTCCGGCAAATTGCAATACTTTTTTCATATTTTCGCAAAAACCGCGCCGCCATATTTCAGGCGGCGCGGTTCGCGGGAACGATATGCCCTTACGCCTTGATGGCGCCGGCGGTCATGCCTTCCATGAAGCTCTTCATCAGGCAGACAAAGAGGATCAGAAGGGGCAGGGCCGTGACGATGTAGCCGGCGAACTGGGGACCGTAGAGGGTCACCTGGAAGGAGCCGGTGAACCTAAGCAGGCCCAGGGAAATGGTGAATTTGCCGGGGTCGGAGGTGACGATCAGGGGCCAGAGGTAGTCGTTCCAGATGTCCAGAAGGGACATGATGGCCACGGTGCCCAGCACGGGCCGGATCAGAGGCAGGGCGATGAGGTAGTACGCCTTGACCTCGTTGCAGCCGTCGATGCGGGCGGCCTCGAACAGCTCGCCGGGCTGGGACGAGAAGAAGGCCCGCATGATGAATATGGAGAAGGCCTGCTTGCCCGCCACATATCCTATGATGATGCCGGTGAAGGAGTCGAGGAGCTTAAGGTCCCGCAGCAGGATATACTGGGGGATCAGCATCAGCATGCTGGGGATCATCATCAGGGCCAGTATGGTCATGTA
>CADAGW010000004.1 GCA_902787475.1 uncultured Eubacteriales bacterium | reverse complement strand
CGGATGAATTGGATAGCCTTTGTAACCTTTGGCCTTACCTCTCCGGGTCGGAGGCGGGGGAAATCGCCCTTGCCGAGAAGGATGAAGCGGTGGAGCATTTGATCGAGGAATCGGGCATCGATAAACCATTGAACCTGGAAGAAGGCAACGTCTGGGTTGCCATCGGTTCGGACGGCGTGATCAAGGAACTGGAGGTGTACTACGTCGATGCTGACAGCGATGTCACAGTGACGCTTGCCTGGACGCTGACCGACGGCGAATACGTATTTATGGGCACTGTGGGATGATAGATCAAGGGCCGACGGCGTTGCCGTCGGCCCTTTGTGTCGTTTATTTGTTTCGTCCCCAGTTGTCCAGCGCGCGTTTCAAATACTGGCCGGTGAAGCTCTCGGCGCATTCGGCCACCGCCTCCGGGGTGCCGGTGGTGACCACGGTGCCGCCGCCGTCGCCGCCCTCGGGGCCCAGGTCGATGATCCAGTCGGCGGTCTTGATCACGTCCAGGTTGTGCTCGATGACCACCAGCGTGTTCCCCGCGTCCGCCAGCTTATGAAGCACCTCCACCAGCCTGCGCACGTCGTCGGTGTGAAGCCCCGTGGTGGGCTCGTCCAGCACATACAGCGTCCGGCCCGTGGCCTTCCGGGACAGCTCCGTGGCCAGCTTGATGCGCTGGGCCTCGCCGCCGGAGAGGGTGGTGGAGGGCTGGCCCAGCTTCACGTATCCCAGCCCCACGTCCCGCATGGTGGCCAGCTTCGCGTACAGCCTGGGCAGGGGCTTGAAGAACTCGCAGGCCTCGTCCACGGTCATCTCCAGCACATCGGAAATGCTTTTGCCCTTATAGCGCACCTCCAGCGTCTCCCGGTTGTACCGCTTGCCCTTGCACACATCGCAGGGCACGTACACGTCCGGCAGAAAGTGCATCTCGATCTTCAGGATCCCGTCGCCCCCGCAGGCCTCGCACCGGCCCCCCTTGACGTTAAACGAGAACCGGTTGGCCTTATACCCCCGGGTCCGGGCGTCCGGCGTGGAGGCGAACACGTCCCGGATCATATCGAACAGCCCCGTGTAGGTGGCGGGGTTGGATCTGGGCGTGCGGCCTATGGGGGACTGGTCGATGGCGATGACCTTATCAAGCTGGTTTACCCCGTCTATGCCGTCGTGGGGTCCCGGCTTTTCGTGGGACCGGTTCAGCGTCCGGGACAGGGACTTAAACAGTATGTCGTTGACCAGAGAGGACTTGCCCGACCCGCTCACGCCCGTCACGCAGGTCATGACCCCCAGGGGCACGTCCACGTCTATATTCTTCAGGTTATGGCTCCTGGCCCCCCGCACGGTGATCTTCCCCGCGGCCCTCCGCCTCTCCCTGGGCAGGGGCACGATGAGCTGGCCGGACAGATATTTTCCCGTCAGGGAGTCGGGGTTTTTCATGACCTCCTCCGGCGTCCCCTGGGCCACCACCCGGCCGCCGTTCACGCCCGCGCCGGGGCCGATGTCCACCAGATAATCCGCCGACATCATGGTCTCCTCGTCGTGCTCCACCACGATCACGCTGTTGCCCAGGTCCCTGAGGCGCTTGAGCGTCCCCAGCAGCTTCTGGTTGTCCCGCTGGTGAAGGCCTATGGAGGGCTCGTCCAGTATGTAGAGCACGCCCATCAGGCTCGACCCGATCTGGGTGGCCAGCCGGATCCTCTGGGCCTCGCCGCCGGAGAGGGTGCCCGCGGCCCGTGACAGGGTCAGATACCCCAGCCCCACGTCGTTTAAGAACCCCAGCCGGGAGTCGATCTCCTTGAGCACCTGGGCGGCGATCATGGCCTTGGCCCCGGACAGCCCCAGGTGGGCAAAGAAGGGTCTGGCGTCCCGTATGGACATGTCGCTGACCTGGGCGATGGACTGATCCCCCACTGTCACCGCCAGGGCTTCTTTTTTCAGCCGCTGTCCCCCGCACTGGGGGCAGGGCTTCTCGGTCATATACTCCTCCAGCGACTCCTTGGCCATGTCGGAGGAGGTGGTGCGGTACCGCCGCTCCAGGTTGGGTATGATCCCCTCAAATGGCGCGGTGAACACGCCGCCGCCCCCGTCCCGGCTGTACTCGATCTTGAGCTTTATATTGTCCGTGCCGTATAGGATCACCCGGGTCACGTCCTCGGGCAGATCCTTCACCGGCGTATCCAGCGAAAACCCGTAGTGCTTGGACAGGGCGGTCAGATACATCCTGGCCATACTGCCCCCGCCCTCGGAGGAATCCCACCCGGAGCACTGTATGGCCCCCTGGTTGAGGGACAGGGACGGATCGGGTATGATCCTGGCCGGGTCGGCGGCCAGCAGGGTGCCAAGGCCCGTGCACGCCGGGCAGGCCCCGTAGGGATTGTTGAAAGAGAACATCCGGGGAGAGAGCTCCTCTATGCTCACTCCGCAGTCCGGGCAGGCGTAGTTCTGGGAGAACATGACCTCGCTGCCGTCCTGCCTCAGCGCCACGCACAGCCCGCCCGCCAGCTTCATGGCGGTCTCCAGGGAGTCGGCCAGTCTGGTGCGCACGTTTTCCCGCACCACCAGCCGGTCCACCACCGCCTCCACGGTGTGCTTTTTGTTCTTGTCCAGCTTCGGGGCCTCGCCGATCTCGTATATCTCCCCGTCCAGCCGTACCCTGACGAACCCCTGCCGGCCCAGATCTTCGATCAGCTTTACGTTCTCGCCCTTCCGTCCCCGGATCACCGGGGCCAGAAGGATGATCCTCTCCCCCTCGGGGAAGGAAAATATCTGCTCTATGATCTGATCCACCGTCTGCTGGCGGATCTCCCTTCCGCACACCGGGCAGTGGGGCGTGCCCGCCCGGGCGTAGAGCAGGCGGAGATAGTCGTGGATCTCCGTCACCGTGCCCACGGTGGAGCGGGGGTTGTTGGAGGTGGTCTTCTGGTCGATGGATATGGCCGGGGACAGGCCGTCTATGGAGTCCACGTCCGGCTTGTCCATCTGCCCCAAAAACTGCCGGGCATAGGACGACAATGACTCCACATACCGCCTCTGCCCCTCGGCGTAGAGGGTATCAAAGGCCAGAGACGACTTGCCGGAGCCGGATAAGCCCGTGAACACCACCAGCTTGTTCCGGGGGATCTCTATATCTATGTTTTTCAGATTGTGGACTCTTGCGCCCTTTACGAATATCTTGTCCGTGCTCACTGTATATACCTCGTGCCTGTGGTGTGGGCGGGCCCTGCCCGCCGGTCAGTGGGAATAGCGGTGGGTGGATTTTTCCCGGGTACGCCGCTTGCGCCTGGAGGTCTCCCCGGTGGCCATGGGCTTTTCCCCCCGCAGGGCCAGCAGCTGATCCCGGAGTTTGGCGGCCTTTTCAAAGTCCAGCCTCTCGGCGGCCTCCAGCATCTGCTCCTCCAGGTGGCTCTGGGCCTGGCGCAGCTCCTCCTCGTCCATCACGGCGGGGGCGGAGGCGTCCGGGGCCCTGGTCACGCCCATCAGCTCATGTATGGCCGCCCGGGCGGACTGGGGCGTGATGTGGTGCTCTTCGTTATACGCCATCTGGATCTTCCGCCTGCGGGCGGTCTCCTCTATGGCGGCGGTCATGGAGTCCGTGGGGGCGTCGGCATACATGATCACCCGGCCCTCCACGTTGCGGGCCGCCCGGCCTATGGTCTGGATCAGGCTGGTCTCGGAACGGAGGAACCCCTCCTTGTCCGCGTCCAGTATGGCCACCAGCTCCACCTCGGGCAGATCCAGCCCCTCGCGCAAAAGGTTTATGCCCACCAGCACGTCGAATTCGCCCATCCGAAGGGACCTTAGCAGCCTCACCCGCTCCAGCGTCTCGATGTCGGAGTGGAGATACTCTACCCGTATCTCCATCTCCCGCAGGTATTCCGTCAGATTTTCCGCCATCCGCTTGGTGAGGGTGGTCACCAGGGCCCGTCCGCCCTTTTCCGTGACCCTGCGAAGCTCGCCCAGCAGGTCGTCCACCTGTCCCGTGGCGGGCCGCACGGATATCTCCGGGTCGATGAGCCCCGTGGGCCGTATGATCTGCTCCACGGTGTTTTGGGACCTCGCCCGCTCGTATTCCCCGGGCGTGGCGGACATATATATAAGCTGATTGACCCGGCCCTCGAATTCGTGGAACCGCAGGGGGCGGTTGTCAAAGGCCGCGGGCAGGCGGAACCCATAGTCCACCAGCGTCCGCTTTCTGGCGGCGTCGCCGTTGTACATGGCCCGGATCTGGGGGATGGTCACGTGGGCCTCGTCGATAAACACCAGAAAATCCTTGGGGAAGTAGTCAAGCAGCGTAAAGGGCGGCTCCCCCGGCTCCCGCCCGTCAAAATACCTTGAATAGTTCTCGATGCCCGTGCAGTAGCCGATCTCCCGCATCATCTCGATATCGTAATTGGTGCGCTGCTCCAGCCGCTGGGCCTCCAGGAGCCTGTCGTTGGCCCTCAGCTCCTCCAGCCTCGCCGCCAGGTCGTTTTCGATGTTCACGATGGCCCTTTCCAGGTGCTCCCGGCTGGTGGCGTAATGGCTGGCGGGGTAGATCATCACGTGGTTCAAGTGCCGCTTCACCGTGCCGGTGGTGGTGTCGATCTCGGACACCCGGTCGATCTCGTCCCCGAAAAACTCCACCCGCAGGGCCATCTTGTCGTACCCGGCGGGTATGATCTCCACCACGTCGCCCCGCACCCGGAAGGTGGAGCGCTTCAGCTCAAATTCGTTCCGCTCGTACTGTATGTCCACCAGCTGCCTGAGAAGCTCCTCCCGGCTCATCTGGCCCCCCTCCCGAAGGGATATGGACAGCCCCTCGTATTCCTCCGGGTCGCCCAGGCCGTATATGCAGGACACGGAGGCCACGATGATCACGTCCCGCCGCTCGCTGAGCCAGGCGGTGGCGCTGTGGCGCATCCTGTCGATCTCCTCGTTGATGGCGGAGTCCTTTTCGATGAAGGTGTCGGTGGAGGGGATGTAGGCCTCGGGCTGATAATAGTCGTAGTAGCTCACAAAATAGCCCACGGCGTTTTCGGGGAAAAACTCCCTCAGCTCCCCGGCCAGCTGGGCCGCCAGGGTCTTGTTGTGGGCGATGACCAGCGTGGGCCGGTTGAGCCGGGCGATGACGTTGGCCATGGTAAAGGTCTTGCCGGAGCCGGTGACGCCCAGGAGCACCTGATGGTGCAGTCCCTCCTCCACGCCCCGTACCAGCTGATCTATGGCCCTGGGCTGATCGCCCCGGGGCTCGTACTCGCTCTTGAGCCGAAAATCCATTCCTGTCTCCCTCCCCCGCCTCCGCGGGCAAAAAACGCAATTCTATTATATCATATTTTACCCTCTCCGCAAACGCATCTCGCCGACTGTGAGATAAAGAATTGGTAAATCCATACGATATAAAACTTTACTTGACATCAGCACTTTAACACGCTATAATTTTCCCAATCAGGAGGATTCATCCATGCGTTATACCTTCGTCAGCGGCTATTATTACTTCCGCTTTACCGGGTATTGTCGGTAGGGCATGTCGCTGCGCGCAAAAAAGAACCCTTCGGGCTTTGCGGCACATGCGCCGCAAAGCCTTTTTTCATGCGCCGGGCGCGGAAAGGACGGAAGACATGATCGTACTTATCAAGGACCACGCGGATCCCATACAGCTTGAAAACCTCATCTCCTGGCTCAAGGGCATGGGGCTGGACGTGCACAAATCGGTGGGCCAGACCCAGACCCTGCTGGGCCTGATCGGCGACACCTCCACGGTGGACATGGACGTGATCCGCTCTCTGGACATCGTGGAAAACGTACAGCGGGTCCAGGAGCCCTACAAAAACGCCAACCGGAAATTCCACCGGGACGACACGGTGGTATCCTGCGGCGGGGCGCTGATCGGCGGCGGCCACTTCCTGATGATCGCCGGCCCCTGCTCGGTGGAGAGCGAGGAGCAGATCATCGGCGTGGCCCGCCGGGTGAAGGCCGCCGGGGCCCACCTGCTCCGGGGCGGCGCCTTCAAGCCCCGCACCTCTCCCTACGCCTTCCAGGGCCTCAAGGCCGAGGGCGTACGGCTCCTTCTGGAGGCCAAAAAAGAAGTGGGCATCCCCATCATCACCGAGATCATGGACATCAACCACCTGCCCCTCTTTGAGGACGTGGACGTGATCCAGGTGGGGGCCCGCAACATGCAGAACTTCGAGCTCCTCCGGGAGCTGGGCCAGATCCGAAAGCCCATCCTTCTGAAGCGGGGCCTGGCCAACACCATACAGGAATGGCTCATGAGCGCGGAATACATCATGGCCGGGGGCAACAGCCAGGTGATACTGTGCGAGCGGGGCATCCGCACCTTCGAGACCGCCACCCGCAACACCCTGGACATATCCGCCGTGCCCGTCCTCCGCAAGCTCACCCACCTGCCGGTGGTGGTGGACCCCAGCCACGCCACGGGCCACAGCTACCTGGTCAAGTCCATGGCCCTGGCCGGGGCGGTCAGCGGCGCGGACGGCCTGATGATCGAGGTGCACAACGACCCGCCCCACGCCCTGTCCGACGGGGCCCAGTCCCTGACCCCGGACCAGTTCGACGACGTGGCCCAGGCGGTGCGAAACGTACTGCCCTTCGCCTGCCGGGGGAGTGAAGCGCTATGACCGTGGGCATCGCGGGCCTGGGCCTGATCGGCGGCTCCATGGCCAGGGCCATCCAAAAGCACACCGCCCACCGGGTGCTGGGATACGATATAAACCAAAGCACCCTGGACGCCGCCCTCTCCCAGGGGGCCATAGACGGCGTCCTCGCGGACGATACCCTAAAGGAATGCTCCGTGGTCCTGGCTGCCCTCTACCCCTCCGCGGCGGTAGACTACCTCATCGCGCACAAGGATCACATCGCCCCCGGAGCCCTGGCGGTGGACCTGTGCGGCGTGAAGCGGGCGGTGTGCGGGCCCCTTTTCGAGGCCCTTCAAAACGCCCCCTTCACCTACATGGGCGGCCACCCCATGGCGGGCCGGGAGTACTCCGGCTTTTCCGCCAGCCGGGAGGACCTGTTCGACCGGGCCCCCATGATATTGACCCCCATGCCCGGCACAAGCGGCCAGGTCAAGCGCCAAGCCGAATCCTTCTTCCTCGATGTGGGCTTTGCCCGGGTGGTGTTTTCCACTCCCGAGGAGCACGACCGGGTCATCGCCCTCACCAGCCAGCTGGCCCACGTGGTGTCCGGCGCCTATGTGCGCAGTCCGGCGGCGGCGGTGCACTCCGGCTTTTCCGCGGGCAGCTTTCAGGACATGACCCGGGTGGCCCGGCTCCACGAGGGCATGTGGACGGAGCTGATGATGGACAACCGGGAGGATCTGTCAGAGGAGCTGGGCGGCCTCATCGAAAGGCTGTCCGAATACAAGCGGGCCCTGGACGAGGGCGACAGTCAAACCCTTCACGCTCTCCTTGCCCTGGGCCGCCAGGCCAAAGAGGCGCTGGACTAACGGAGGATACGCGCATGCGGAGCATCCATATACAGGCCGGAAATTATGACGTATTGGTGGGAGGGGGCCTCCTTCGTCAGGCGGGCGAGAGGCTTCGCTCCCTGGGCCGGAAGGGCAAAGCCTTCATCGTGTCCGACGACACGGTGTACGCCCTCTATGGCCAGCCCCTCGCTTCCGCTCTGGAGGCGGCGGGCTTTCAGACCGCCCATTATATATTCCCCCACGGCGAACAGCACAAGACCATGTCCACCCTCTCCTGCGTCCTCGAGGCCATGGCGGCCTCGGACATGACCCGGGCCGACTTCGCGGTGGCCCTGGGCGGCGGCGTGGTGGGAGACGTGACCGGCTTCGCCGCGGCGGTATACATGCGGGGCATCCCCTTCGTGCAGATCCCCACCACTCTCCTCTCCGCCGTGGACGCCTCCGTGGGCGGCAAGACGGCGGTGGACCTGTCCCGGGGCAAAAACCTGGCCGGAGCCTTCCACCAGCCCTGCCTGGTGCTCTGCGACACAGACATCCTCCGCGCCCTGCCCCCGAGCCTCACCGCCGAGGGCTCGGCGGAGATGATCAAATGCGGGGTGCTGGCCGACCCGGATCTCTTTGACAGCATGGAAAACGGCGCGTGGCGGCGTGACCTTGAATCCGCCGTATCCGCCTGCGTGGCCATCAAGGCCCGCCTGGTGGACGAGGACCCCTTCGACAACGGAGCCCGCCAGCTATTGAACCTGGGCCACACCTTCGGCCACGCGGTGGAGGCCCTGTCCCTCTTCACCATCTCCCACGGCCAGGCGGTGGCGGCGGGCACGGTGATGGCCTTCCGGGCGGCGGGCCTGGACCCCGCCCCCATGCTCCGGGCAGCCAAGGCCTGCGGCCTCATGACGGAAAGCCCCTACTCCTGGCAGGAGCTGAGCCAGGCGGCCCTTCACGACAAAAAGCGCCGGGGCGGCAAGATCACCCTGGTACTGCCCGAAAGGATCGGCAAATGCGCCCTCAAGACCATACCGGTGGAGGAGCTTCCCGATTATTTCCGCCGGGGAACGGGGGCTGCTCTATGAACGCCGTCGTCTGCCCCTCCCGCCTCTCGGGCCGCGTCACCGCCCCGCCCAGCAAGTCCTGCGCCCACCGTCTCCTGATCGCCGCGGCCCTGTGCGGCGGCGTAACCCGCATCCTCCGCCCCGGCGAGAGCCAGGACGTGGAGGCCACATCCCGGTGCCTCGCTTCCCTTGGGGCCCGGGTGGAGGGCGACGGAAGCTGCCTCACGGTATACGGCGATCCGGACACCCTCCTTGGAGAGCGCGAAGCCGCCCTCGACTGCGGGGAGAGCGGCTCCACCCTCCGGTTTCTCGTCCCCCTGTGCGCCCTGCGCCGGGGCAGGACCACCCTCACCGGCTCCGGCCGCCTGCCCCAGCGCCCCATGGACGCGGTGCTCTCTCCCCTCCGGGAAAACGGCGCATCCTACGAAAAACCCATCGGAAGCAGTCTGCCTCTCACCTTTTCGGGCGGCCTTATTCCCGGCCGGTTCTCCCTCCCCGGCAACGTGAGCAGTCAGTTCTTTTCCGGCCTGCTCTTCGCCCTGCCCCTCATGGACAGAGACAGCCGGGTCATATACACCTCCCCCCTGGAGTCCGCCGACTACGTGGAACTGACCCGCCAGGCCCTCTCCCGCTTTTCCGTTTCCTCCCTGCCCACCCCGGACGGCTGGCAGGTGCCCGGCGGGCAGGCATACGCCTCCCCCGGCCAAGTGGAGACGGAGGGCGACTGGTCCTCCGCGGCCTTCTTCCTGGCGGCCCAGGCCCTTGGCGCGGACATAGAGGTGGCTGGCACCGATCCCGTCTCCGCCCAGAGCGACCGGGCCGTATCCTCCCTTCTGCCCCGTCTGGGCGGGGTCATAGACGTATCCCCCTGCCCCGACCTGATGCCCATACTCTCCGCGGCGGCGGCCTGCCTCCCCGGCCGGACCACCCGCTTCGTGGGGGCCGCCCGGCTCCGCATGAAGGAGAGCGACCGGCTCACCGCCATGGCCCGGTGCATACAGTCCATGGGCGGCGAGGCCCAGGAGGGAGCCGATTCCCTCACCGTCACGGGCCGCCATCTCCCCGGAGGCCGGGTAGACGGCCAGGGCGACCACCGGGTGGTGATGAGCGCCGCCATCGCCGCCTGCTTCGGTCAGGGGCCCACATCCATCACCGGCGCGGAGGCGGTGGCCAAGTCCTATCCCGGCTTCTGGGAGGACCTTCGCCGCCTGGGCGGCATATTTGAACTCACCCCCGACCCACAAGGAGACCGGCTATGAACACATTTGGACACACCCTTCGCCTGACCGTGTTCGGCCAGAGCCACGCCCCGGCCATCGGCGCGGTGATCGACGGCTTCCCCTCCGGCATCGAGCCGGATATGGACCGTATCCGCGCCTTCATGGCCCGCCGGGCCCCCGGCCAGGGGCCCCTCTCCACCGCCCGGCGGGAGACGGATGAGCCCCGCATCCTCTCGGGCCTCAACGAGCGGGGCCGCACCTGCGGCGCGCCCATCGCCGCCGTCATCGACAATTCCGACGCCCGGAGCGCCGACTACGACGCCCTGCGCGCCCATCCCCGGCCCGGCCACGCTGACTACACCGCCCACCTCCTCTGGGGAAACGACCACGACATACGGGGCGGCGGCGCCTTCTCGGGCCGCCTCACCGCGCCGCTGTGCTTCGCCGGGGCCCTGTGCATGCAGTACCTCGCCTCCCTGGGCGTCCGCATCGCCGCCCATATCAGCCGTCTGGCGGGCATAGACGATATCCCCATAGATATGGCCCGTCCCACTTTCCCCCTCTACGCCCCCGGGGCCTTCCCCGCGGCGGACGGGGCCCGGGCCCGGGACATGGAAAACGCCATACTCGCCGCCCGTGAGAAGGGCGACAGCGTGGGCGGGATCATCCAGTGCTTCTGCACGGGCGTGCCCGCGGGCCTGGGCTCTCCCATGTTCGGGGGCGTGGAAAACCGGTTGTCGGAGGCCCTCTTCGCCATCCCCGCGGTAAAGGGCGCGGAATTCGGCGCGGGATTTTTATCCGCCGACATGACCGGAAGTCAGCACAACGACGCCTTCCGCTGGGAGGGCGGCAGGGTGGTGTCAGACACCAACCACTCCGGCGGCATACTGGGCGGCATCACCACCGGCATGCCCCTGGTGTTCCGGGTGGCCGTAAAGCCCACCCCGTCCATCGCCCTGCCCCAAAGAACCGTAGACCTTTCCACCCACGAAAACGCCACGCTTTCCGTCCCCGGGCGGCACGACCCCTGCATCGTGCCCCGGGCGGTGCCCGCGGTGGAGGCCGCCGCCGCCCTGGTACTGACCGACCTGATACTGGAGGGAAAAGGATATGGAGCTTAGTGAACTGAGGGAGCGAATCGACCAAATCGACCACAGCCTCACCGACCTGATCGCCCAGCGGCTGGACGTGGTGGCCCAGGTGGCCGAATATAAAAAGGCAAAGGGACTGCCGGTGCTGGACTCGGGCCGGGAGAGGGACATACTCAACCGGGTCACCGCCCAGGCCGGGGAGGAATATGAAAACGCCCTCCGTCTCATCTACACCCAGATGTTCGACATCAGCCGCAGCCGGGAGGCGGCCCTGATGAGCGGGGAAAGCGGCCTGGCCCGCAAGATGGGCGAGGCGGTCTCAAAGTGCCGGGACAAAATGACCAACCGGGCGCTGGTGGCCTGCCAGGGCACCGAGGGGGCCTATTCCCAAAAAATCTGCCAAAGGATGTTCGATTATCCCACCATACTCTATATGCGCACCTTCGACGACGTATTCGCCGCGGTGGAGAAGGGCATGTGCCCCTACGGCATACTGCCCATCGAAAACTCCACCGCCGGGTCCGTCACCCAGGTGTACGACCTGATGGAGAAGCACCACTTCCACATCGTCCGCTCCGCCCGCCAGCGGATCGAGCACGTGCTCTGGGGCGCAAACGGCGCGGCCATAGAGGATATCAAAGAAGTGGTGTCCCACGAGCAGGCCCTCCGCCAGTGCTCCGGCTTCTTCGCCCGCCACCCCTCCATCAAGGCCACGCCCATGGAGAACACCGCCCGGGCCGCGGAATACGCGGCCTCCTCGGGCCGGCGGGACCTGGCCGCCATCGCCTCCCGGGAGTGCGGACAGCTGTACTCCCTCACGGCCCTGGATCGGGACGTGAGCGACGAGACCAACAACTACACCCGCTTTATCTGCATCGCCCGGGATATGGAGATGTACCGCCCGGCCAACAAGATATCCGTCATGCTCCGGGCGGAGCACCGGCCCGGATCCCTGTATCGTCTCCTGTCCTACATAAACGTATTGGGCGTGAACCTGACCAAGCTGGAGAGCCGGCCCATGCCCGGGCGGGAATTTGAGTTCCGGTTCTTCTTCGACCTGGAGGGGAGCCTGTTGGACGCGTCCGTCCGCTCCCTCATGGAGCAGCTCGCCTCCCACTCCGACCAGTTCACCCTTCTGGGCAATTACGAGGAGCTCAAATGATGACATACGGCCTTCTGGGCGAAAAGCTGGGCCACAGCTATTCAAAGCCCATCCACGAGGCGCTGGGGCGGTACAGCTACGAGCTGTATCCCGTCAGCCGGGAGGCCCTCTCCGACCTCCTTCAAAGGCGGGAATTCAAGGGCCTCAACGTGACCATCCCCTACAAGCGGGACGTGCTCCCCTACTGCGACCACCTCTCCGGCGAGGTGCAGGCGGTGGGCAGCGCCAATACCCTGGTCGCCCGAAACGGCCAGATCTGGGCCTACAACACCGACATCGGCGGCTTCACCTCCCTCTCCCTCCGGCTGGGCGTGGACGCCGTCGGCCGCAAGGCGGCGGTGCTGGGCAGCGGCGGGGCCTCCCGCTCGGCGGTGTACGCCCTCCACAAAATGGGCGCCCGGGAGGTGATCGTGGTGTCCCGCAAGGGGCCGGTGGACTACGAGGCCCTCTACCGCAGCCACGCCGACGCGGAGATACTGGTAAACGCCACCCCCGTGGGCATGTACCCGGACACCCTCGTCTCCCCCGTCTCCCTTGACCGCCTGCCTCGCCTTAAATGGGTCCTGGACATGATCTACAACCCCGCCCGCACCCGGCTTCTGCTGGACGCGGAAAAGAGGGGCATCCCCTGCCAAAATGGCCTGTGGATGCTGGTGGCCCAGGCCATGGAGGCGGCGGAGCACTTTACCGGAGAGCGGGTACCCCCGGAAAAGACGGAGGAGATCTACCGCCGGCTCCAGCGGGACATGCTCAACGTGATCCTCATCGGCATGCCCGGCTGCGGCAAGACCACCCTGGGTCGGGCCCTGGCCCGGGACATGGGCAGGCCATTCATAGACTGCGACAGGGAGATCGAAGCGCGGACGGGCGAAACGCCGGAGGCCATCATAAACGCCCGGGGCGAGGCAGCCTTCCGCCAGGTCGAAACGGAGGTCTTAAAGGACATCTGCAAAGGCTCCGGCCAGGTCGTCGCCACCGGCGGCGGGGCGGTGACGGTGCCCCAAAATCAGGACATCCTCCGCCAGAACGGGGTCATCCTCCACATACAGCGCCCCCTTCCCCTGCTGGCCACGGAGGGCCGCCCCCTCTCCGCCCGGCTGGAGGCGCTGGAAAAGGCCCGGATGCCCCTCTACACCGCCTGGGCCCAGGCCCAGATCTCAAACACGAGCGACACAGAATCGGCGGTTCGCGCCGCCCGGGAGGCGTACCATGAAGCTGTTGGTGATTAACGGGCCCAATCTCAATCTCCTGGGCCTGCGGGAGCCGGACATATACGGCAAAAAGACCTACCGTGACCTTGAAAACGCCATCCGCGCCTGGGCCGACGAGCTGGGCGTCGAAGCGGACATATTCCAGTCCAACCACGAGGGGGCCATCGTGGACAGGATCCAGGCGGCCTGCGGCGTATACGACGCCATCGTCATCAACCCCGCCGCCTACACCCACACCTCCGTGGCCATACTGGATGCCCTGAAGGCCGTGAGCATTCCCGCCGCCGAGGTGCACCTCTCCGACGTCTCCAAGCGGGAGCCCTTCCGCCAGGTATCCTACGCCGGCCTGGCCTGCCAGGCCCACTACATCGGCCTGGGCTTCGAGGGCTATCACCAGGCCATGCTCCACTTCGCCCAAAGCGCGGCCAAAGAGGATTGATCCCTGCGCCTTTTTCCGCATCCAGGCACCTGAATTTCTGGGGACAGACGCCTTCTCGTCTTTTCTTTCCACAGGGCCACAGCGGAGCGTTCCTGCCCTTGCGAGGAGGCCGTAAGGCTGACGAAGCAATCCGTAACCCCATCCGTCATGTCGAAACCATACAGCGTCCCCCAGCCCAAAATCGCTGTGGAAGCGCACCAAAGTGTGTGCTATAATCAAATCACACAAGCCAGCCCCCTCAAAGGAGCCAGACAGATGGACAGCCATTTGCGCTTATACATCCCCCGTCCGGAGGACGGATGGTTTTACGTAAAGATGCTCTCCGACCCAGGCACCATGGCCTATAACGCCCCCTGGTTCCCGCCGGACGGGTGCATCCCCGACGCTCCCTCCCACTGGCAGGACATCACGGCCTCGTGGATCGGCCGGGAGCCCCTCCGGTTCTATGCCTATCTTCAAAGGACAGCCGACGGTGTCTTTATAGGCGACGTCAACTATCACTACAGCCCGGAGAACAATTGGTGGGACATGGGCATCGTGATCCATGCCCAAGAGCGGGGAAAGGGATACGGAAAAGAGGGCCTTCTCCTGCTCCTGGACCGGGCCTTCCGGGTGGACGCCGTATCCCGCCTGCACAACGATTTTGAGGTGACCCGCCCGGCGGCCCTCCGCATCCACCAGGCCGCGGGCTTCCGGGAAGCCGGAATGTCTGACGGCATCGTCCGCCTGGAGATCACCCGGGAGCAGTATCTCTCCACCCTCGCGGCCCGCCGCGAAGAACAGGACGCGACATGATCAGATCCATCATACAGACCGTCACCCGCGAAAAGGCCAGAACGCAAAGGACGGAGGCCGCCTGCGCCGCCGCCAAAGGACGGTTTCAGGATTTTCTGGACGGGGAAGGCCGACTGCCCGACGGGTTTTCCGCCCCCTGGTCCTCAGGCACCCCCTTTGACCCATACCTTGCCCAAATCAAGCCCGAAGGCGGCCGTCTCATCGACACCTCTGGCATATCCCTCTGGCTCCGCCTGGACGCCGCCCAGGACGTGAACGCCGCCGCCCGGGCCATCTGCCGCTGGGCAGACCTCCACAGGCAGGCCCGGCAGGCCCTCTCCTCCCAATCCCGCGCCATATACAAAAAATTCCATGTCCCCTTCGACCTTTCCTCCGTCCTGCCCCCATCCCCCGACTGCGGCGGAATCGTCATGA
Organism: uncultured Eubacteriales bacterium; assembly: GCA_902787475.1. Classification (GTDB taxonomy): domain Bacteria; phylum Bacillota; class Clostridia; order Christensenellales; family Aristaeellaceae; genus RUG13279. The sequence goes on along the minus strand of CADAGW010000004.1, from coordinate 4,839 downwards.
CGGTCACAGAGGGCGCAGCCATACGGAACGATCTGACCGAAGAAACCGTCCGCCTCTGCAAAGCCGCCAGCGTCTGCTTCTGCTCCCTCCTTTCAGACCATGCCCTCTTCGACCTCACGGAGCGACGGGAAAAGCAGATCACCCTCAAGACCGGCCTCGGCGCCTTCGACGACGTATGCGTCGCCTGGACGCTTCATTAAAACCATCACGCGAAGGAGGAACACGCCATGATCAGAATATACGGTATGCCCACCTGTCCCTACTGCGACTACATCCACGACCAGATACAGGGCCGGGAGGATGAATTTCAGTACATCAACATCGGCGAGAACATCCGCAATCTTTCCGCCTTCATGCGCCTGCGGGACACAGACCCGGTCTTCGACCGCCTCAAGGCCATTGGCGACGTGGGCGTCCCGGCCTTCGTGTTCGAGGACGGCCATGTGTCCGTGGACCCGGCGGACGCGGGCCTCATCGAATACGGCACGGCGGACGCCTGCTCCATAGACGACCACAAAAGCGGCCGAAAGGGCTGCTGACAGGCCCCCTCACCCCACCCGTTCTCCTTTTTTATGAACGGGTGTTTCTCGATTCTTAACACAAAAGGCTGACCCCACCCCCGGCATATATGCTATAATGGTACAAGTGAAGCATTGTGTCCGCCGGGCGGGGCTTTTTCCGGCCCGGGGAGCGGAATATGGAGGGACTTCTATGGAGAAACTCAGTCGCAGCCACGAGGAAACGGCCCGCCGCCACAATCAGACCCTTGGCATGATATTCACCGGGGCCAGCTGGGTGGTGTTTTTCATCTGCGCTCTGATCGCGTTTATGACCCTGCAGGGCCTGGTCACCAGCCTGGCCACCATCAGCGAGCAGGGCTTCAACCTCACCGGCACCCTGATCAACGTGGCCATCATAGCCGTGTTCGGCGGCCTGGCCTACCTGTGCTGGCGCAACAAGGACCGCATGCGCATCGAGTACGACTACACCTTCACCCCCATCACCGGCGGCACCGCGGATCTGGACGTGGCCCAGGTGATGGGCAACAGCCGCAGGCGGCTGATGACCAGCCTGACCCTGAAAAACGTGGAGTCCGCGGGCCCGGTGGACGGAAGCGCCTTCCAGCGCTACATCACCATGCGGGACGTCAAACGGCACAACTGGTTCGTCAACCGGGACGGCAAGCTCTACTACTTCTACTTCGTCAAAAACGACGTCAAGCACATCATGATCGTGGAGCTCAAGGACGAGATGCTGGACTACGTCAAGCCCTACCTGGGCATGGGGGTCTGGCAGGGATGACCGCCTATCTGGACAATTCAGCCACCACCCGCCCCACCGAGGGCGTGATCGGCGCCATGGCAGAGTGCATGAGGGAGGGGTTCTACAATCCCTCCTCCCTTTACGCCCCGGCCATCGAATCGGAAAAGAAAATGACCGAATGCCGCCGCCTGATCCTCTCCGCCATCGGCGGATCCGGCGGGGATCTCTTCTTTACCTCCGGCGGCACCGAGGCCAACCACCTGGCCATAGAGGGCGTCCTTCGCTCCCTCCACGCGCCCAAGCGGATCCTCATCTCCTCCGTGGAGCACCCCTCCGTCCAATTGTCCGCCGAGGCCTGGCGGCAGGCCGGCTGCCGGGTGGACCCGATCCCCGTGACGGCCACGGGCGACCTGGACTGGTCGTTTGTGGAGGCGGCCCTCCGGGAGGGGGCCGACATGGTCAGCTGCATGCAGGTCAACAACGAGACCGGAGCCATATTGGATCTTTCCAGGCTCAGCTCCCTGGTCCGCTCCCTGTGCCCCGCCTGCGTTCTCCACGTGGACGGCGTGCAGGGCTTTCTGAGGATGCCCATGGACGCCAAGCTCGTGGACCTCTACTCCATGAGCGCCCACAAGATCCACGGCCCCAAGGGCGTGGGCGCGCTGTACGTGAAAAAGGGCGTCCGGCTCACTCCCCTCCAGACCGGCGGCGGCCAGGAAAAGGGCATGCGCTCCGGCACGGAGAACACACCGGGCATCGCGGGCTTTGGCCGGGCCGTGTCCGAAATGCGGGCCTTGGGCGATGTCCAGAGCCTCCTCATGGACAAAAAGCGGCTCCTTATCTCCTCCTTCCGCGCCGCCGCGCCGGAAATGGCGGTAAACGGCCCGGATCCCGAGCGGGCCGCGCCCCACATCGTCAACCTCCGCTTCCCCGGCGTGCGGGGCGAGGTGCTCCTTCACGCCCTGGAGGGGGCCGGGGTGTACTGCTCCACCGGCTCCGCCTGCTCCTCCAAAAAACGGAAGGTGAGCCCGGTGCTCCTCTCCATGGGCCTTTCCGGCGAGGAGGCCGAGGGCTCCCTGCGCTTTTCCCTGTCGGTGCACACCCAAAACGAAGAAATCACATACGCCGCGGAGCAGCTTAAAAAGATCTACCCCATGCTCCGCCGGTATCAAAGGAGATAACCATATGCGGGACGTATTGCTCATCCGTTTCGGCGAGGTCTACCTGAAGGGCCTCAACCGGCCCTATTTTCTCAAAAAGCTGGTGGACCACGTCAAGCACGTGATCCGGCCCCTGGGCGGCACCGTGTGGCTGTCCGACTCCCGCATATACGCCGCGGGCATGGAGGACATGACCCTGGCCCGGGAAAAGGTGTGCCGCGTGTTCGGCATCCATTCCGTCTCCCCCGCCGTGGAGATGGAAAAGGACGACTTCGAGGCCCTCTGCCATGAGGCCATCCGCATGATGGCGGACAAACAGGGCACCTTCAAGGTCTGGGCCCGCCGCAGCGACAAGCGCTACCCCATCTCCTCCATGGACATGGCCGCCACCATGGGCGGGCGGATCCTGGAGGCCCTTCCCCACCTCAAGGTGGACGTACACCATCCCGACATCGACCTGAACCTGGAGATCCGTGACTTCGCCTACCTCTATACCGAAAAATACCCCGGCCTGGGCGGCATGCCCATGGGCACCGGCGGCAAGGGGCTTCTGCTCCTCTCCGGCGGCATAGACTCCCCCGTGGCCGGCTGGCAGATGATGAAGCGGGGCGTGTCCCTGGACGCCGTTCACTTCTTCAGCTTCCCCTACACCGGCGAGCGGGCCCGGGAAAAGGTGCTGGAGCTGGCCCGCATCGTGGGCGAATACGGCGGCGGCATACGGGTGCACGTGGTGCCCTTTACCGACATACAGCTTGAGATCCACGAAAAGTGCCCCGAGGAATACGGCACCCTGCTGATGCGCCGGGCCATGATGCGCATCTCCCAGAAGATCGCCGAAAAGATCGGGGCCCAGTGCCTCATCACCGGCGAGAGCCTGGGCCAGGTGGCCAGCCAGACCATGGAGGCCCTCTCCAGCACAGACAGCGTGGTCACCATGCCGGTATTCCGTCCCCTCATCGCCTACGACAAGCTGGACACCATCGCCGTGGCCGAAAAGATCGGCACCTACCAGACCTCCATACTGCCCTACGAGGACTGCTGCACCGTCTTTACCCCCCGGCATCCCGCCACCCATCCCTCCCTCAAAAAGCTGGAGGAGGCGGAAAAGCGGCTGGACAGCGCCCTCATCGACGCCGCCGTGGAGAACACCGAAACCGTCATGTGCTGACCTGCCTGCTCAGACATAAAGGAGGGATCCCAGGTGAAACGCTCCGAGATCAACCGCAACATCGAATACGCCCGCCGGGTGTGGGCGGAGCACGGATGGCATCTGCCCCCCTTCGCCTCCTACGCCCCCGGCGACTGGGCTGGCCGGGAGGAAGAAAAGCGCCAGCTGGCCGCCCGGATGCTGGGCTGGGACCTGACGGACTTCGGCTCCGGCGACTTCTACCACACGGGCCTTCTCCTCTTCACCCTGCGCAACGGCCGCCTGGACGGCACGGACGAACAGCCCTACGCCGAAAAGCTGATGCTGGTGCGGGAAAATCAGGTGACCCCCTGCCACTTCCACTGGAGCAAGATGGAGGACATCATCAACCGGGGCGGCGGCGTGCTGTGCGTGGAGCTGCACGAGTCCGAGCCGGACGAGAGCCTGTCCCAGCGGGACGTGCGGGTGATGATCGACGGCTCCTTCCACACCTACCCCGCCGGCACGGTGGTCAGGATCCATCCCGGCAGCTCCATCACCATGCACCGGGGGCTGTACCACGCCTTCTGGGGAGAGGCGGGCCAGGGCGACGTGGTGGTGGGCGAGGTGTCCAAGGTCAACGACGACACCCGGGACAACCGCTTCCTTCTGCCCACAGGCCGCTTCCCCGCCATCGAGGAGGACGAAGCGCCCATCGCCCTGTTGTGCAGCGAATACTGACATCCATTTGAGGAAGGGAAACCTTCCTCATTTTGTATTTGCAGGAGGCGTTGAGGGGTTTCCCACCCCTCAAACTCCCCGGTGTAAGGGCCCAGGCCCTTAAAAATCCCATTTGCGCCCTTCGGGCGGGAAGAAACGAAATCCATGGAGGCATCAATGGGCAAGGGCAGAAAAATCAAGGCCGGGTACGCGCTGGCGCTGACGGCGGCGCTGGCGGTATGCGTCGTGGAATTTGCCCTGGCGGACGCGCCTCAGGCGGTACGCTCCCAGGCCGAGTACATTCTCGCCTGGTCCCTGTCCCCTGACTGGACGGACGGAGAGGACGCCCTTCGGGCCCGCCAGGTGGGTACGGGAGATATGATCCGCCTCCTGGCCCTCCTCTGCGGCGCGGACGAGGACGCCCTCTCCCGAGTGGAGCCAGGCTTTCATTCCCCGGAGCCCCTATCCCTGTGCCTTTCCCACGCCCTGGAGCCGGACGCCCCCGCCTCGGACATGTCCCAGGCCTGGCGCATCGTTTCCCAACATTTTGGCGGTCATCCGGAAGCCCTG
>CADAGW010000003.1 GCA_902787475.1 uncultured Eubacteriales bacterium | reverse complement strand
CCTACGCCCCGCTTCGGAGCTCCTTTCTGTACACGGTCAGCATAAACGTGGTATAGCAGGCCGCGGACCCCACCGCGTCGCTGACCGGCTCCGCCAGAAACACGCCCATCACCCCGAACCAGTGGGGCAGTATCAGCGTCAGCGGCACCACGATAAACGCCTTTCTGAGAAGGGAAAAGAACGTGGCGTGCCGGGGCTTGTTCAGCGCCACGAAGGAGAACTGACCCGCCATCTGCAGGCACATCATAAAGAACGTGGCAAAATACATCCTCAGGGCCGGTATCCCGGCCTCCCTCAGGCTATCCTCCGAATTGAACACGGCGATCAGAGCCCCGGGCCACAGCTGGCACACCGCCCACACCACCAGGGAATAGGCGGCGCACACCAGCGTCATGAACCGGAACGCCTCCCTCACCCGGTCGTATCTCTTTGCCCCGTAGTTAAAGCCCATCACCGGCTGGGAGCCCTCCGAGAACCCGCTCATGGCCAGCATGATCACCTGCCGCACGGAGTTGATCACCGTCATCACGGTGAGGTATATGCCGCTTGCGTCCAGCACCGCCAGCTGCCGGTTGCACACCAATTGCACCGCGCTCTCTGTCAGCTTCATCACGCAGCTGGAAAAGCCCAGCTTCAATATCTTCACCGTGGTGGCGGCGTGGAGGCGCATCCTTGCCACCCGCAGGCGGAATATGCACCTTTTCCGGGTCAGGCAGTACACCGTCCACCCGGCGCTGAAAAGCTGGCTGATCACCGTGGCCAGCGCCGCGCCCTTTACCCCCATGTCCATCACGAACAAAAACAGGGGATCCAATACGATATTGGCCACCGCCCCGATGCCCACGGCGATCATGCCCTGCAGGGCGAAGCCCTGGGCGCTCAAAAAGGGGTTAAGCCCCAAGGACAACAGCACGAACACACTGCCCGTCAGATACACCGTCAGATACTCGTTGGCGCAGGTCAGCGCGTCTCCCGTGGCCCCCAGGGCCCGCAATACTGGCTCCTTGATCCACAGCCCCACCGCCGTCAGCGCCGCCCCAAACAGGCACAGCAGCAAAAAGCTGTTCCCCAGCACCCTTTCGGCCTCGTCGTTGTCTCCCGCCCCCCGGGCGATGGAGCACAGCGGCGCGCCGCCGTGGCCCGCCAGCGACGCGAAGGCGGCGATAAACGTGATCACCGGCATGGCCAGTCCCACCCCGGCCAGGGCGGTGAGCCCCACTCCGGCCAGCCTGCCGATGTAGATCCGGTCCACGATGTTGTAGGTCACGTTCACCAGCTGGGCGCCGATCAGCGGCGCGGACAGCCTGAGCATGGTCCGGGGCACGGATCCCCGGGAAAAATCGTTCCGTTTCTCCACGCCCCTTCCCCCTTTCGCCATTCTATCATAACACAGATTTTGCCTTCTTGTGTTACGAACGTGTTTCAGAACGCTTGCATATTTTCCCCCTCCCCGGCATATGGTATGGATACAGCACGTTTACAAGGAGTGATACCATGGAAAATCCAAACAACCATATGTCGGCGGCTGGCCATCTGGAGGGCCCTCTGGAGCTGAGCCACCGGGTCATGAACGAGCCCTTCTATGCGGGGGTGCTGGAGGTCAAGCGCCTCTCCGGGGCGGTGGACCACCTGCCGGTGACGGTGCCAGGCAAGCTCCTGCCCGAGGGCTGGGACCCTACGGCCCAGTGGCTCATGCAGGGCCAGATCCGCTCCTACAACAAGGTGGTGGACGGCGCTGGCCGGCTGATGATCACCCTCTTCGTACAGCACCTCTCCCAGGGCGGCGACAACGATACCCTCAACCGGGTGGAGCTCTCCGGCGCTCTCTGTAAGCCCCCGGTCTACCGCTCCACTCCTTTCGGCAGGGAGATCTGCGACCTGATGCTGGCGGTCAACCGGGCCTTTGGCAAGAGCGACTACATCCCCTGCATCGCCTGGGGCCGCAACGCCCAGTTCGCCTCCCGCTTCCACGTGGGCGACCGGGTCCGGGTCACGGGCCGCCTTCAGTCCAGGGAATACCAAAAACTGTTGGAAAACGGCGAATACCTCCTGCGCAACGCCTTCGAGGTGTCCGCCTTCACCCTGGAGCCGGAGGGGGAGATGATCGAGGAGCCCGTCCTCCCCCTGGAGCGCCTGTCCTGATCCGTCCCATCCGTCCCGGCGGCTCTCCGCCGGGATGTTTACAATGCAAAATTCCCGTAATCCTGTTGACAAATTCCTTCTCCCGGGAATACAATAACCAAAGCACATATATCTTTCGGAGGTTCCGCCATGGCGACCAATACAAAAGGGTGGAAGCTGCTGGTCATCAATCCCGGCTCCACCTCCACCAAGATCAGCCTCTACGAAAACGAAACGTCTCTCTTCGAAAAAAGTATATTCCACGACGCGCCGGTGCTGCTCCGGTTCCCCAACGTGAACGACCAGATCCCCTTCCGCAAGCAGGTGATACTGGACATGCTCGCCTCCTTCGGCCATGCCCCCGAGGAGATCGACGTGTTCGTGGGCCGGGGCGGCAGCGCCCATACCCAGCCCTCCGGCGTCACCCGCATCGATCAGAAGCTCTACGACGACACGGTGCAGGGCATCGGCGGCAGCGAGCATCCAGCCAAGCTGGGGGTCATGCTGGCCTGGGAGCTGGGCCAGGAGTACCATAAGCCCGCCTATACTCTCAATCCCACCAACGTGGACGAGCTGTGCGACCTGGCCCGCCTCACCGGCATCAAGGGAGTCTACCGGGCCGCCCAGAGCCACGTTCTCAACCAAAAGGCCACCGCGGACTTCCACGCCCGCGCCATGGGCAAAAAGTACCAGGACTGCAACTTCATCGTCTGCCACATCGACGGCGGCATCACCGTCAGCGCCCATGAAAAGGGCCGCATGGTGGACGGCAACGTGGGCGCGGGCGGCGACGGGGCCTATACCCCCACCCGCATCGGCTCCGTGCCGGTGCTGGCGCTGCTTGAATACATCGACGCCCACTCCACCCACGACGCCCGCATACTCTGCGCCCGCTCCGGCGGCTTCGTCAGCCACTTCGGCACCGCCGATTCCGACGCCATCCACCGTCTGGTGGACGCGGGCGACCACAAGGCCACCCTGGTGTGGAACGGCATGATCTACAATATCTGTAAGCTCGTGGGCGAAATGGCCGCCGTCCTCCGGGGCCATGTGGACGGCATCCTCCTCACCGGCGGCCTGGTGCGCTTTGCCGACATCGTGGAGGGCATACGGGACCGGTGCGGCTGGATCGCCCCCATCACCGTCTACCCCGGCGAAATGGAGCAGGACGCCCTGGCCCTGTCGGTGCTTCGGGCCCTGCGGGGCGAGGAGCCCATACTCACCTATCAGGGCCGGGACGTGTGGACCGGCTTTGAGGACATCGACCTCTGATCTCCCGGCGGCAAGCGCTTCGTTTGCCGCTCTTTTTCTCTCCCACGGGCCCTTTCCCCGCGTTTTCCCCGTACAGCCCGCTCTTTTGCCGCCTCGGGCCGCGATGCGGCGAAGCGATCCGTCCCCAACCCACCCACAGGAGGCGATACCATGTCCCTTCTCACGGAGCGAGTCATCCGCATCACCGGCGAATCGGCCACACCCTTCGTCAACGCGTCCAACGTATACCCGGACGGCGCGGCGCCCATGTACCGGGACGCGGACGGGAGCCTTTGGGCCATGTGCGGCCACACCCACATGGGAGAGATCGCCATGTTCCGGGGCCGGAGCCTGGACGACCTCAAAAAGGCCTATCCCATCCGCACTCTCTTTGCCACGGGCCATGCGGACACCGCCTTTTCCGGCGTGCTCTATCCCGAGGGCATACGGCCCCGGGGCAGTATATGGCCCTTCGGCCTGTACATATGCCCTGTGACCCACCGCTTCTTCTGCCTGTTCCACAACGAGTCCGGCTGGAACGGCCAGGGGAGCGCCTACGACGCCCTGGGCCTGTGCGAGACCCCGGCCTTCGACTCCGACTTCCGCCACGTGGGGCTCATGCACTCCGACGACGAGGGCCGCACCTGGGTCTTTGACCGCTGGGTGCTCACGGCGGATACGGTGTGCTGTACCCGGGCCTTCGTGCCGGACTTATCGCCCATTCGGGGCCAGGAGATGGGCCGCGTGTCCCTGGGCAGCGGGGATTTCTCCTTCTTCGCCCCGCCGGACGGGGAATACCTCTACATCCTCTACAATATCATTCACGTCAATACCTACCGGCGCGCCTGGGAGGACTGCGACGTGTACATCGCCCGGGCCCGCCGCCGCACCGACGGCACCATGGCGGACTTCGTCAAATTCTATGACGGCTCATTCTGCGAGGCGGGCAATCTGGGCCGGGAGACCCCTGTGGTGCGCAACGCCTGGCATCCCCACATGACCTGGTTCGCCCGCTATCAGACCTATCTCATGGCCGCCTCCCAGATCCGGCCCGGGCCCCTGCCCGGCGCCGTGCAGGATCTGATGGTGGTCCGGGAGAGCCCCGATATGATCCACTGGAGCGAACCCGTCACCGCCCTCTACCAGGGCCAGCCCTTCGGCAATCACTATGTGGCCCTCTTCCCCCAGGACGATATCTCTCCCGCCTGCGCCGTACCCGGCGACGACTTCGCCATCCTCACCAACCACAACGGCACCGACATCCGCCGCCACGATGCAAGGTTGGAGCCAAGGTAGGGGATAGGGGAACGGGGGAGGCGCTGAGGGCTTCTCGCCCTCAGACTCCTCGCCAAAGGGACATTGTCCCTTTGGAAACCCATTTTCCGCCTTCGGCGGGTGGAAATATAATTGATATTCTTCTTTCGTCACCCCGTGGAAGCCCGCATCAATAGAACTGCGATCACCAATCGCCCCAAAATGTCATTGCGAGCCGCGAAGCGGCGAAGCAATCCGTCCCCCAATCAGGAGAACACCATGCGATATCAAAACATGTATTTTATCACCGGAACGGCCTACGCCGGCAAATCCACCATGGTCCGCCTGCTGGCGGAAAAGCACGGCGGCATCCTGTGCGAGGAAAACTACCACGACCAGCTTCTGCCGGACCTGGACAAAGCCCAATTCCCCTGTCTCACCTACACCCGGGACCTTCAGGACTGGCACGACTTCATCCGCCGCAGCCCCCGGGAATACAAGGCGTGGATGGACGGCGTGTCCCGGGAGTGCGAGATACTGGAGCTGCGGATCCTGGACGGCCTGAAGGATCAGGGCCGGCCAGTGTTCGTGGACACCAATATCTCCCTTGAAACTCTCCGGCGGATCGCCCCGCCTCACCACGTGCTGGTCATGCTGGCGGATCCCCGGATCTCCGTCCACCGCTTTTTTGAAAGGCCGGACCGGGAAAAGCAGTTTCTCTACCGGCTGATCATGGAGGAGCCCGACCCCGAAAAGGCCATGGAAAACTATCGCCAGGGCCTCACCCTGATCAATTCCCAGGAGACCTACGACCGGTTTTTGAACTCGGGTTTTCACGTGATCCTCCGGGACGAAAACCGGAGCATCCCCCAAACCCTGGAATTGGCCGAAAACGCATTCGGGCTGATAGAATAACATCCAGTTGATACTGAAATACAACCGCTGTATTCCCGGCCTGTCATTGCCAGCCGCGAAGCGGCGAAGCAATCCGCCACCCAATATCCACCCAAGGAGGTCCGCCATGCCCACGCTTCTCATGTACAACCTGGACAACGAAAAGGGCAAGCTCATCCGCATGCTCTGCCTGCGCCTGCGGGTGTTCATCCGCCCCGTGTCCCCCTCTGAATACGGCCTGCCCATATCCGCCCTGCTGGAAAATCCCCATTCCGGCGGAGCCGTTCCCTCCGATCCCGACGCCTTCCAGGACGAGATGCTGCTCTTCGCCCACTTCCCGGAGACTCTTTTTGGCATCATGCTCTCGGAGATGCGCAAGGCCCGATCCACGGTCCCCTTAAAGGCCGTGCTCACTCCCACCAACGCCGCCTGGACCTCCGTCCAGCTCCACGCCGAGATCTCCCGGGAGCACGAGGCCATGCGGCAAAATCTCCGGGCCCACCAATAAAACATCGCCCGTTCCCTTCAATAGGAACGGACGACCATTTTTATCATTCCAAAATTCAGTCCCCGCCCGAAGGGCGGCAAAATGGGATTCCAAAGGGACAATGTCCCTTTGGCGAGGAGTCTGAGGGGCGAACGAAGGCACCCGCCAGTGGCGGAATTGTGCCGGAGAGAGCCCAATGAGCAAAGGAGTTTTTGAATATACGGATTTCAAAAACGTCTATTGCGAATTGAGGGTCGAGTAGCCCTCAGCGCCTCCCTTCGTACCCCTCGTACCCTCCTACATCCTCTCCGGGGCCTCCACGCCGATCAGGTACAGGGCGGTCTTGATCAGATCCCGCACGACGGTGGTCAGCTGGAGCCGGGCGGCCCGCTTGCCCATATCCTCGTCCAGTATGCGGCACTCATAGTAGAACCGATTGAAGGCCTGGGCCAGATTGACGCAGAACCGGGTGACCATGGAGGGCTCGTTCCGATCCAGGGCCTCGGTGAGCAGCTCGGGGAATTTCTCGATGAGCCGCACCACATCCTGGGCCTCGGGCTCGGTCAGGCCCGCGTAATCCGGCTGGGCGGAGCACTCCCCGGCCTTCCTCAGCACGGAGCAGCACCGGGCGTGGGTATACTGCACATACGGCGCGGTCTCCCCGTCGAAGTTCAGGGCCCGATCCCACCAGAAGTCGATATCCTTCACGCGGCTGTTGTACAGATCATAAAACACCACCGCGCCGATACCCACCTTGCGGGCCACCTCGTCCTTGTTCTCCAGATCGGGACTCTTCTCTTCGATAATGGAGCGGGCCTTCTCCACGGACTTATTCAGCAAATCCTCCAGATACACCACGTGGCCCTTGCGGGTGGACAGGGTCTCTCCCTCGTAGCTCACCATGCCGAAGGACACGTGCTCGCACTTTTTGTACCACTCATGGCCCATCAGCTCCAGCACCTTGAACAGCTGCTTAAAGTGCAGATCCTGCTGATACGCCACCACATACAGGCACTTTTCAAAGTGATAGGTGTCCATTCTGTACAGCGCCGCCGCCAGATCCCGGGTGGCGTATATGGTGGCCCCGTCCCGCTTGCGCACGATGAAGGGCGGCATGCCGTAATCCGACAGCTCCACCACCTGGGCCCCCTCGCTCTCCACCAGCAGGCCCTTCTCCGTCAGCTCGTCAAACACCCGGTCCATCTTGTCGATATAGAAGCTCTCCCCCGCGTAGGAGTCGAACTTCACGCCCAGCATGTCGTATACCCGCTTGGCGTCCTTCAGGGTCACTTCCTTGAACCAGGCGAAAATCTCCTGGGCCTCGGGGTCGCCGTCCTCCAGCTTTTTAAACCAGGCCCGGCCCAGTTCCGCCAGGTTTTCGTCGTCGTGGGCCTCCTGGTCGAAGCGGACGTACAGCTTCACCATCTCGTCCACGCCGCCCTGTTCCACCGTGTCGTGGTTGCCCCACAGCTTATAGGCCGCGATCATCTTGCCGAACTGGGTGCCCCAGTCCCCCAGGTGATTGATGCCCACCGGCTCGTAGCCCCGGAACTGATACATCCGGTACAGGGCGTTTCCGATCATGGTGGTGGACAGATGCCCGATGTGGAACCGCTTGGCGATATTGATGGAGGAATAGTCCAAGAGCACCTTCTTGCCCGCGCCCTCGTCGGAGCTTCCGTACCTTTCGCCCTTCTCTGCCGCCGCCGTCACCACGTCCCGGGCGTAAATGGCCTTGTCCAGAAAGAAGTTCAGATACCCCTTCACCGACTCCACCCGGGCGATGAAGTCCGCCTCGATGACCCCTGCCAGGGCGTCCGCGATCATGGGCGGGCCCTTTCTCAGGCTCTTGGCCAGCTTAAAGCAGGGGAAGGCGAAATCGCCCATGGCCGGATCCGGCGGCGTCTCCAAAAACGAGGCGATCTCCGCCTCCGTCAGGGGCGTAAGAGAAAAGGCCTTCTCGATGGCCGAAGCGATCTGGTGGCTTAACGCGGTCTTGAAATCCATGCTCGCACCTCAAATCCAATTTGTTGTATACTCCCGGCGGGGCCGGTCACTCATACCATATTGGAGATAAAAATACCCCATTTTGGGCCGAATATCTATCCTTTTTGGGTAAAAAATGGCCCATTTTGGGCCCGAATCCGGCCGCCGAACGGGCGCCGCCGCCTACGTTTTGGTAAAGGTCATGGTCAGGCCCTGGGGCAGTACCTTGGCCACCAGCCGATAGAGGCGATAGAACGCCCCGGGGGTATACACGGCCCGGCCCCGGAACGCGGCCTTGAGAGCCGCCCGCGCCACCTTGTCCGGGTTCAGCTTGGGCAGCCGGTCGAATGTCTTCGACTGGCCCGTGATGCCCGCGTTGGGCAGAAATTCCGTGTTCATGGGCCCGGGGCACAGGGCCAGGGCGTTTATGCCCCGCTTTTTCAGCTCGCTGCGCAGGGAGCGGGTATAGGCGGTGACGTAGGACTTGGTGGCGCAGTATACGCTCATGCGGGGCGTGGGGGCGAAGGAGGCGATGGAGCTGACGTTGAGTACCGCCGCGCCCTTGTGCATGTGGTTGAGGGCGATGGGGGTCAGCGCCGTCACCGCGCCGCAGTTGAGGCTCACCATGTCCCTCTGCCGGGTGGGGGACAGCTCCCACACCTGGCCCAGCAGTCCAAATCCAGCATTGTTGATGAGCAGCGCCACCTCCGGCTGCTCCTTATCCAGTGCGTTTCTGACCGCCTCCAGGCTCTGCCACAGCGTCAGATCCAGCGGGAATATGCGCACCTTCACAGGCCTCAGCAGGAGCGAGAGCTCCTTGAGCCGCTCCGTCCTGCGGGCGATGAGCCAATATTCCGATATGTCCCGGCGCTGGGCCTTCAGCGCCAGGCAAAAGGCCCGGCCCAGCCCCGAGGAAGCGCCGGTGATGATGGCGATGGACATGCGCAGACCTCCTTTGGGGAACGAGGGAAACGGGGAGACGCTGGGGCCTCCCCGGCCCCAGACCCCCGGCTTAAGGGCCTTAGGCCCTTAAGAATCCCTTTTTGCCGCCCTTCGGGCGGGGAAAATATTATATGCTGGTATCCTTGTGCGCGGCGACCCATTCCCGGCGGAGCATGGCGTAGAGATCCACGTCCACGTAGCGGCCCTTGTTGTACAGCTTCTGCCGCAGGGTGCCCTCCTTTTTCATGCCGCATTTGCGCATCACGGCCCCGGAGGCGGGATTGGTGATCTCGTGTATGGCCTCCACCCGGTTGAGGCCGAAATCCTCGAAGGAATACCGGAGCACGGCCCTGAGGGCTTCGGTCATATAGCCCTTGTTCCAGCAGTCGTGGGCCAGGGAATACCCCACCTCGGCGGCGTTGTTGTCGCTCTGGTACCACATATAGCCTATGGTGCCGATCAGCCGCCCGGTGGCGGTCTCCACGATGCCCCAGCTGGCGGGCTCACCGCCCCGGTATTTGCGCAGCATGTAGCGGATATAGGCCTTGCTCTCGGATATGGACTTATGGGCGTCCCAGAGCACGTGCAGGGCCACCTCCGGGTCCTTGCTGTACTCAAACATATCCTGGGCGTCCCGTATGGTCATGCGCCTCAGGGTCAGGCGGGGGGTCATTATGGGGGCCCGGGGAAATTCCCGCAGCCCCTCGAACATGCTCAACCGATGGTCACTTCCTTGCCGAGTCGGGCGGAGGTGTATATGCCCTCCAGCATGCGCTGCACGGTGACGCCGTCCTCCACGGGGGAGATGGGCTTGTCGCCCGTATTGAGGCAGTGGATGAAGTGGTCGATCTCCGCCTCAAATATGTTGTTGGGCAAAAGGGTGGGCTTGTTGTCGGTCAGATACCCCATGTCCTCGCCGTATATGGTCAGGGGGTTCAGGGTGGCCCCGGCCTTCTCGCCCGCGATCTGGGTATAGTCGGTGTTGGGCCCGTTGTAGGCCCAGCTGACCTCAAAGAGCATGGTGGCCCCGTTCTCGAAGTGGATCACGCCGGAGGCGGAGTCCTCGGTGTCGAAGGCGGTCACGTCGCTGTCCAGGGCGATCCACCGGTCCACGCCCTTGGTCTGATAGTCGCCGATGCGGCTGGCGGTCATGGCGCTGACCCTCACGGGCTTGGGCCTGCCCATCAGATACCAGGTGCGGTCGATGCAGTGGACGCCGATGTCGATCACCGGGCCGCCGCCGGACTTGGACAGGTCGGTGAACCAGCCCAGGGGCGTGCCGCGGCGGCGCATATTGGCGGTCTTGGCGTAATAGATCTCGCCCATCCTGCCGGATTCTACCATCTGGGCCAGGTACTGTGCCTCGGAGGAGTAGCGGGTGGGCACGGCCATCATGAAGGGCACGCCCGCGTCCTTTACGGCCTTCTCCATGGCCAGGGCGTGGTCAAGATCTATGGCCATGGGCTTTTCACAGAGTATGGCCTTGCCCGCTTTGGCGGCGGCGATGGCCACGTCGGAATGGTAGCGGTTCCACACGCAGATGTCGATATAGTCGGTGTCGGCCCCGGAGAGCAGCTCCTCGCAGGAGGCGAAGGCCTTGGGAATGCCGAACTTTTCCGCCGCGGCCTGGGCACGGGGCAGGTTGATGTCGGCGATGGCGGTGATCTCCACATCCTCCCGCTTCATATAGGCGGGGAGGTGGGCGTTCTGGGCGATGTTGCCGGCCCCTACGATGCCGACGCGGTACTTTTTCATGGGAATCGCTCCTTTCGTATGCGGGGGGAGAGGGAGGAGAAACGCAGAGGACGAATGATGAATAATGAATGATGAATAATGGGGGACGGATTGCTTCTTCGCTTCGCTCATCGCAATGACAGAAACGGATGTGCCGATACAAAATCAATCAGTCCCCGCCCGGAGGGCGGCAAGAAGGGATTCCAAAGGGGCGAATGGAGGCACCCGCCAGTGGCGGAATCGTGCCGGAAAGAGCCCAATGAGGCAAGGAGTTTTTGGATATACGGATTCCAAAAACGACTATGCCGAATTGAGGATCAATGTCCCTTTGGCGAGGAGTCTGAGGGCGAGCAGCCCTCAGCGCCTCCCCCTCGCCTCCTACAGCCCCAATGCGTCCTTTGCCAAAAGGATGCAGGAGACGGTCTTGACGTCCCGGATGAGACCCTGGCGGATGGCGTCAACGGCCTCGGAGAGGGGGCACCACTCGGCCACCAGAAACTCGTCGTCGTCCAGGTGGGCGTGGGTCCTGCTAAGGCCGGTGGCCAGATACAGGCCGATGTGCTCGTCGCAGAAGCCGGGTGTGGTGACCACGTCGGAGAGGAGACGCCAGTTCTCGGCCACGTAGCCCGTCTCCTCCTCCAGCTCCCGCTTCGCGGCGTCCAGGGTAGGCTCGCCCTTTTTGTCCAGCTTGCCCGCCGGGACCTCCCAGATCAGCTCGTCCAGGGGAGCCCGGTACTGGCGCACCAGAAGAATGCGGTGATTTTCGTCCACCGCCGCCACCGCCGCCGCACCGATATGCCGCACGATCTCCCGCCCGGCCGTCTTGCCGTTGGGCAGACGGGCCTGCCAGTTCTGCAGATGCACGATGTGCCCGTCAAATATCGTCTCGCAGGTCAATAGGGTCTCCCGAAGCGCGTCGTCCCGGGAGGTATCGCGAAAATCCATGGGTATCAGCTCCTTGTAAAGCGTCATACGAATTCATGGAATCAAGGGCACGGATCGCTTCGCCGCTTCGCTGAGCGCAATGACAGCATGCCATTCGTGTCATTGCGGGGAGGCCTGCAAGGCCGACGAAGCAATCCGCAACCCCAAACCAGCATGAGAAGCGGTACAGCATCATGCCCGGCCCTACCCCCGCACAGTCGCCCGCAGGCCCCGGGCACGGAACAGATCGGCAAACCGCTCCATCTTTTCCTTTGCGGGCGGCTGGGCATGGCCGTATTCAAACGCCCGCCCCAGGGAGAGATACTTCCCCGCGCAGGCGTTGTGGAAGGTCATAAGCTCCGCCTCCCGGGCTCCCAGCCCCGCCTCCAGCTCCGCCACGCGGATAAGCTCCTCTTCGTCGTCGTTAAACCCCGGTATCACCGGCGTGCGCAGGATCACCCGGGAAGCGAGGGAGAATAGAAGAGGCAGGTTTTGAAGGATCCGCTCATTGGACGCCCCTGTGCCCGCCCGGTGCAGATCGGACGATACGCACTTCACGTCCGCGTACACCAGATCCATAAGGGGAATCACAGCCTCCATGGCCTCCCGGGACGCGTGCAGGCAGGTCTCAAGGGCCAGGTGGATGCCCCGAGATTTGAGAAGCGCCGCCGTCTCCGCCACGAACCGCCACTGCATCAGCGGTTCGCCCCCCGAAAAGGTCACGCCCCCGCCCGACTTTGCGTATATGGCCTCGTCCGCCATAAGCCGCTCAAAGAGCGCCTCCGGCCCGATCTCATATCCGCACATCTCCAGCGCCCCGGCGTAGCAGGCCTCCGCGCACCTCCCGCACAGCAGGCAGTCCTTCGTGCCCCGGGCCAGACGCCCGTCCCGGGCCCTTGGACAGGCCCCGGCGCATTCCCCGCACCCGGCGCACCGGGCGGCGTGGTAGAGAAGCTCCCGCCCCGGGGCCTGGGACTCCGGATTGTGGCACCAGCGGCAGGAAAGGGGGCAGCCCTTCAGGAACACGGCGGTGCGCACGCCGGGCCCGTCGTGTATGGAGAAGGGCTGCAGATTGAATACAAAGCCCATTACAGCAGGCTGGCCGCCTCTTTGTCCAGGAACACCTGCACGTTGCGGTGCATGCGCAGTATGGAGGACTGGTTGGAGGGGGTGGCGGAGCCGCACACCATGCCCCGGACCGCCTCGGCCTTGGCCTTGCCGAAGGCCAGGAACACGATGCGCTTGGCCTGCATGATGTTGCCGATGCCCATGGTGATGGCCTCGGTGGGCACGTCGTCCAGCTTCTCAAAGAAGCGGGAGTTGGCCATGCGGGTGTTCTCGGTGAGCTTTAAGGTGTGGGTCTCCCACACGAACTCCGCGCCGGGCTCGTTGAAGCCGATGTGGCCGTTGTTGCCGATGCCCAGCAGCTGCACGTCGATGCCGCCGGCCTCGATGATGGCCTTGTCGTAGTCCGCGGCCTCTTTTTTCATATCCGCGGCCACGCCGGAGGGCACATGGGTGTTCTCGTAGGGGATGTTGATGTGATGGAACAGATTGTCGTCCATGAAGTAGCGGAAGGAGGCCGGGTGATCGCCGGTCAGGCCCACGTACTCGTCCAGGTTCCAGGTGCGGCACTGGGAGAAGTCGATGAGGCCCTCCCGGTTCATGCGGGCCAGCTCCTGATACATGGGCACGGGGGTGGAGCCGGTGGCCAGGCCGAACACGGCGTCAGGCTTTTCCAGCAGGGTGGAAGCGAAAATGGTGGCCGCCGCCTTGCAGGCGGTGTTGGGATCCGAATAGACGTACACTTGCATGGGATGATACCTCCTATATAGATTTGAATGGATCAAAGGGGAAGCGGGGGAAACAGCTCCGGCCGGTGGAAGTCCGGCTGGGGCAGGGAATAGGGCGTCCACATGCCCCAGTGGGGATGGGCCGTGGCGTCGCCGCACTTGTAGAAATTGCCCCGCATGGCGCCGAGGGGCCAGGACCCAAACCACCGCTCAAAGAAGGCGGGGGAGAACACCGCCTCCACGCCCCAGCAGCCGTCCCGGCGGAAGGGCTCCACCGTCACGTCCTGGGCGGGCTCGGAAAACACCGCCCGCCCGTGCCGCCCGGTGCCAAGACCCAGGTGGTACACCCCCAGGGCGTTCACCTCGAAGTTCAGATACAGCGGGGTATCCGGCCGGGGCATCAGGAAAAACTCCAGGCAGTCGTCGGTGCACAGGGCCCCGCCGTAGTCGTTTACGCGGCACCGGGGCTCGTCCTGCCGGGCCCGGAGCATCAGGTGCAGGCCCTCCTCGTCCACATACAGCCCCCCGGCGGCCTCGGGGTGATAGCCGCTGTCGGGCCAGGGGAAGGAGGCGATGGGAAACAGATGGTAATTTTTCACCGCGAATCACCTCGACAATGGCAGTGGAATCGTGTATAATGGAACCAAACCAAAGGATGGAGGGTATTGCAAATGGATATGTATCAGACCGTAGCCAACCTGGGCATCGTGCCCGTGATCAAGCTGGACCGGGCGGAGGACGCCGTGCCCGTGTGCGGGGCGCTGGAAAGGGGCGGACTGCCCATCGCCGAGATCACCTTCCGCACCGACGCGGCGGCGGAGTCCATCGCCAGAGTGAGCCGGGAGCTGCCGGGCGTGGTGGCCGGCGCCGGCACCGTGGTCACCGTGGACCAGGCCAAGGCCGCCCTGGAGGCGGGGGCCAAGTTCATCGTCTCCCCGGGCATCTCCGAAAAGGTCGTTGTTTTCTGCCAGGAGCAGGGCGTGCCGGTGTTCCCCGGCTGCGTGACCCCCTCCGAGCTGATGCTGGCGGTGGAGCTGGGCCTTAGCGTAGTCAAGTTCTTCCCCGCCGAGGCCATGGGCGGCATCAAGACCCTGAAGGCCCTTTCCGCTCCGTTCCCGAAGCTTAAATTCATGCCCACCGGCGGCGTCACCCCCGCCAACCTCAAGGACTATCTGACCCTGCCCTTCGTCACCGCCTGCGGCGGCACATGGCTGGTCAAGGGCGATCCCCAGGCGGAAGGGGCCGTTGAGAAGATCGAGACCCTGGCCCGGGAGGCCGTGGCGCTGAAGGCTACGTTCTGATCCCGTACCGTAAGATTATTATACCACCACAGCACGGGAAATGCAAGGAGAGTGTGTAAACATGGACGTTTCGGGAAAGCGGGCCTTTGACCTGCTCAAAAGCCTGGCCTATGTGCGGGTCAGCGGCACCCCGGAGGAGAAACAGGCCGCCCAGGTTCTCCTGAACGTGGTGAAAAAGGACGGGGTGGAGGGATACATCGACACCTTCCCCGTGCACGCCGGCAAGGTCCACAGGGCCAGGCTCACCGTCACCGCTCCCTACGTGAAGGAATACGAGTGCACCGGCTTCATCCGGGGCGAATCCACCCCGGAGGGGGGCCTGGAGACGGAGCTTGTATACGTGGAGGGCGCCACGCCCGTAAACCTGGCCAGGGTGGAGGGCAAGGTGGCCCTCATCAACGGGCGGCTCAACTATAAGCTCTACGAAAAGCTCATGGGCGCGAAGGTGGCGGGCATCATATCCTACTCCGGCACCGTCATCGACCGGGAGAGCGAGACGGACATCGACATCCTGAAGCTCCGGGAGACCTGGACCGAGCCCTTCGGCTTCACCGTGGCGGTGAACGTACGGGCCAAGAGCGCCATGGACATGGTCAAGAAAAAGGCCAGCCGGGTGCGCATCGAGGTGGAGAGCGAGCGGTTCGACGTGGAGAGCCGCAACGTCCGCGCCGTCATCCCCGGCACTCAGTATCCCGACGAGGTCATAGACATCGGCGGCCATTACGACAGCGTCATGTTCTCCACCGGCGTGTACGACAACATGGCGGGCACCGTGATCGTGCTGGAGCTGATGCACTACTTCGCCGCCCATCCCCCCAAGAGGACGCTCCGCTTCCACTGCTTCGGCTCCGAGGAGCAGGGCCTTCTGGGCAGCAAGGCCTTCTGCGCCGCCCACGAGGAGGAGGTCAAAAAGACCCGCCTGATGGTCAATATCGACATCGGCGGCTCCGTGCTGGGCAGCGAAAAGGCCATCGTCACCGGGAGCGAGGCCCTGACCCACTACGTGGAGGGCATCTTGGACGAGGCCGGGCTGGCCGTGGAGGTGAGCCGGGACATCTATTCCAGCGATTCCATACCCTTCGCCGACCGGGGCGTGCCGGGCATCAACCTTCTGCGGGCCGGAGCCCCCGGGGCCGCCTTTATCCACGACCGGCGGGATAACCTGAAAAACGGCTTTCTGTCCGCCGAGGGCCTGGAGAGCACGGCCCGTGTAGCCCTTGAGATCGTCCGCCGCGTGGCCAACGCGGGCAATATGCCCGTCAAGCGGGAGATCCCCGACGACATCAGGGAAAAGGTGGACAAATACCTCTTCCGCAAAAAGTAAATCCGATCCGCAGCAAACCGCGCCGGGGTCACGTGCCCCGGCGCGGCTGTTTATGCGCCTCTTTAGCGCAATGGAAAACGCTCCATCCCGCCCACATACTGAAGGATCCTCCGCATGGCCCCTTCGTGGCAGTCAAGGGCCAGGGCAAGCATCTCCCGGGTGGTCTGGTCCGTGGCGCACCCCTCAAATTCGGGATACATGAACTGGGGTTCGTAATTCCCCTCCACGTCGAAGGCGGGGATGCCGCGCAGATACCCCCAATGAGGGAGACTGCCCGGCGTACAGCAGGGCTCAAGCCTCTTTTTCCGGGGCGGAAGGCCCAGACCCTTTATAAACCCCTGATGGAAGGCGTCCATGATCTGCCGGTACACTCCCATATACGCCTCGTCCTCCCGGGCCCCTTCGCTGATCAGCAGCCGGTCCTCGCATATGCCGCACAGCCAGTGATAGGACAGGATCACCATTGGCTTCACCGCCTCCATCATGGCGATGACCGCCCGGGTCTCGCTCTCCGAGGCGGGGGAGCGGCCCCGGTAGGTGCCGTCCAGAAAGCAGTCCGTGGACAGCCCGTAGCCCTTGTTCACGATCTCCCAGTCCGCTGGGAAGTTCCGGTTCAGATCCACCCCGTTGGGGTTGGTTCGGATGTACTGGGGCACCCCCTCCACCATGTCCTCCCGGCAGTCGGCGTTCACCGCCGGCAGTATGGCCGCGCCGCAGGCGTCAAAAAGCTCCGGTGTGGTGGACAGGATGCGCCCGGCGGCGGGCAGAAGCAGCTCCGGCCCGCTCTCCCCGGCGTGCACCGCGCCAAGATACGCCGCGCACCTGTCCCGGCTCCCGATCACGATATACCGGAGGGGATACCCCCGTGTCGTGCGCCCGCACTCTATGATCTCTGTCCTGTCCGGGAAATCCCTGTGGATTTCCTCCATATACCGCTCGTATTTTTCCCGTGGCCACCATATCTCCTCATCCCTGACCCGCACCAGCACCGGATGGCACAATGTCTCCCCGTCCTCAAACAGCTCCGTTATCCAGTAATCATACAGGCCGTTTACCTCCGTCGTATCGTCCCTATACATATAATGGGCGGACAGCCTTTCCGGGCACCCCTCAAATAAGACAACTGCTCTCTCCGGCGTCCTCTCCCTGTCGCACTCCATGAGCTTTGCGGGCTCTGTCTTTTCCCGCAGGATCCGCACCCGGGGCGCCTCCGGGGGAAAATACAATATCACCTTCCCGTTCTTCACGGAAAACCGGATGTCCAATATCTTCATCTGCCTCGACCCCTCTCCCCGATGCGCTTTTTCGCTATACCCCCAGCCCCTTGGCCAGCGTCACCACGAAGTCCTGGGCGTTGGTGACGATGCCCTTGGCGGACAGACTGCCCCGGTCGCCCAGCTTGTTTACGGCGAATTCGGATATGTCCACGCAGTAGAAATACACCTGCCGCACCGTCCCGTCCGGCATCACCCGGTAGGACGGGGTCATATTCCCCACGGCGATGGAGTGGAGCATGGTGGCCATGCACAGCACGGTGGTGGCGGATCGCACCACGTCCCGCATCCTGTCCTGGGCCTCATACACGTCCCCCACCACCGGCGGCAGGGGCCCGTCGTCCCGTATGGACCCGGCCAGCACGTAGGGCACGCCGTACTTCTCGCAGGAATAGATGATGCCGTTGTCGATCCCCTCGGCCTCCAGAAACGGCCCTATGCCGCCCCGAAGCCGCACCTGGTTGATGGTGTCCAGGTGGTTGTAGTGCCCCTGGGGATGGGGCCGCTGGGTGTATATGTTCTGCCCCAGGGCGGTCTGAAGGTACGCCGCCTCCAGATCGTGGGTGGCCAGCGCGTTGCCCGCCAGCAAGGCGTCCACGTAGCCCGCTTCGATCAGCCGGGAGAAGGCGTTTCTGGCGTCGTAGTCGAAGGCGAAGGCCGGGCCCAGCACCCACACGATTTTTCCGTGCTCCCTGTCGTGCCTGAGCACCGGATACAGCTCGTCATAGTCCCTTGAGAAGGCGGTCTCCCGGGAGCGGCCCCGCCGGAAGGAGAACAGCTCTTCCTCCCGCCCGGGCCCGTCAAACCCGTGGGCGTGGACGTATATCCCCTCGGATCCGTCCTCGCTCCGTCCCACCGCCACCAGATCGCCCCGGCGCAGGCGGCGGAACTCCACCACCCGTATCCTCTCCCCGTCGTACACCGGCACGCAGTCCATGCGGCTCTCCTCCGCCAGCAGCCACTTTCCGCCCACCTTGAAGTATTCCGGGAAGATGCTCATGGCGTGGAAGCCCGCGGGGGCCGCCCGGTCCATTGGCGCGGGCAAAAGATTTGCATCCGGGGCCGAGAGAAACCGGGGCTCGTCAAAATCCGGAGCCCGGTATGGCGTCAGAGAAAAATCCATATGCGATCCTCCTATTCGTATCGGCTCATGTCCTGCCGTGCGTATTCGCCGATGGTGCGCATCTGCCCCACCAGCAGCTCGTCCCACCGCCTGCCCGTGGCGTCGTCCAGGGCGGCCACAAAGTCGGAAAGAGCCGCGTTTTTCCCGGAAAACCGCTCCACATAGAGCCTGATCCCGTCCATCAGCTCCTCCCGGCCCATCAAGGATCTCATCTCGTGGAGCACCGCGCACCCCCGCGCCTTTATCACCGCGTCGTAATCCTGGCGGCTGTCGAATAGATACACGCTCCCGTCCACCGTCAGGGCCCCGGGCAGGGTGATCTGCAGGGCGGGCAGGCACCGCTCGTTGAGCCGGTCCAGATAGTCCTGGTGCCCGTGGGCGTCCTCAAAATACAACAGCGCCGCGTATTCGCTCAGGCTGTCGCACAAAAAGGGGTTGTGGGCCGGGTCGGGGCCCACCAGGCAGGAAAAATACTGCTGGGCTGCCTGCCGCACGATCTCCCACTCCAGTTCCCGCCCGCCGGAGGCGAGCAGGCCGCTTCTGATCAGTATGAGCCCGGGAAAGCTGATCCCGTCGTCCAGTATGTCCGACTCCGCCAGACGCACCGCCGGGCAGGGCCCCAGCCACCGGGCAAACCAGGCCATGGCGCTGTCAAGGGCGTTCAGGGCGTCTGAGGCTCCCGGGGCGTTGGCGGTATACACTGTGGCGTCCCCGGCGGATATAACGCTGTACCGCCTGCTCATGGCCAGGGCAAATTCCCGGGCCTCGGCCTCAAATGTCACCCTTTTCCGGTAGCCAGGAAGGGTCTCTTCCGCCGTCAATTCCCCCGTGGCCGCCACGATGCAGGACGCAGGCACGTCCACGGTCACACGGTAGTCTGCCGCGCCGGAATAGAGGCTCTTTCCCAGGGGAGAGGCGGGCTGCAGGGCAAAATCATGCAGATCGTCGTCCCACACCGCCGCCACGGGGTAAAACTGGCACAGCCGCACGTCCAGCCCTCCGGCCCCGCACCGTCCCCGGGATGTGGGCAGAAGCACGTAAAAATCAAACCGGAATTCCCTTTCCTCTCCCGGTTCCATTTGGGCGTCCACCCGCAGGTACGTTTCCCCCGGCCCATACACGCCCCAGTCGGCCTTCTCCCCGTCCACCGTCACAGAAACAAAATCGACGCCGCCGGGAGCAAAGCCCTCCGGATAGGCGTCGGTCAGTTCGTCGGAAACAAAGGGGGCCGTGGCGTTTCGCCGGAATGCGTTTTCATAGAGGTGAAAGCGCACGCAGGAGAGGCTTTGGCCCGTTCGGTTGCGGTAGGTGAGAACCTGACTCACCTCGAAGGCCTGACTGTCCTGGTGATAATACATGTCCAGGCGGTATTGATCCCTGTCTTCTTCCGCGTATGCTCCCATCACCGCGGACACCACGACGCCCAGTATCATCAGCGCGGCCAGCGCCAGGCAGAGTATGCGTACCCATACACGTGTCTTTTTCATGTCCACAGTATACC
>CADAGW010000002.1 GCA_902787475.1 uncultured Eubacteriales bacterium | reverse complement strand
CGATGCGCTCGGACAGGTCGCGCACGGTGATGGTCTCGGCGGTCATATACGCCTTCTCGATCACCACGGGCTCGGGCCTGGCCTGCTGCTTGGCGGCCTTCTTTTTCTTGCTGCCCCGGTACTCGTCGTCGTCATAGGCGCCGGGCCGCATGTTGCCCTTGGCCTGCTGCCGCTTGTTGCGCACCACCCGCTCGGGGTCGGTCTGGCGCACGTAATTTTTCTTATTGGGATCGTAGTTGGACACCCGCTCCTTTTCCACGGTGGGCGTCAGCTCCGGGCCGGACTTGCGGCCGCCCATGGGACGGGTGCCCGCGGGACGGTTGAATCCGCCGCCCTGGCCGGGTCTGGGCGCGCCGGGGCCGCCCACGGGCCGACTGCCGCCGGGGCCGGCGGGACGGGCTCCCATGGGTGCGCCGGGCCTGGATCCGCCCTGGCCTGGGGTCACGGGCCTGCCGTAGGGGCCCGCCGGACGGGGACCGGCCTGACCGGGATTGACGGGACGGCCATAGGGGCCCGCCGGACGGGGGCCTGCCTGGCCGGGATTGACGGGTCTGCCGTAGGGGCCCGCCGGACGGGGGCCTGCCTGGCCCGCGGGCGCGCCAGCGGGAGCGCCGGCTGCCGGACGGGGACCACGGGGGTCTCTCTGCATGGGCCTGGGGCCTTCGGCTCTGGGCTCGGGCCTGCGCTCGGGCTTAGTCTCTTCCCTGGGCTCGGGCTTGGCCTCCGCCCTGGGAGCGGGCTTTTCCTCGGCCCTGGCCGCCGCTTCAGGCGCATTTTCCTTGGGCGCGGGAGCGGGCTGCGGCGCGCTTTCCGTCTGGGCGGCGATCTCCTGCGCGTCCGAGGAATAGGCGTTCATGGCGGGGGCTTCCTCCGCCCGCCGGGCCGCTTCAGCCTCCGCTTCCTGCTGCTTTTGCAGCTCTCTTTGCTTTTGCAGGATGGATTCCTCCGCCTTCTTCAGGCTGGAGAGCAGCTCCTGCGTCTGCTTCCGGGTACGCCCGAGATTTTCCAGCAGCTTGTTTACGCCCGCCGAAAGCTCCTTGGTCGCGTCCTGTACCCTGATTTTTGCCATATCTGAATATGCACCCCCGCGCTAATCAATGCGTATTTTCCGTATCCAAAAGAGAAACGATATGGGCAGCGAAACCCTCGTCCACCACCGCGGCGGCCATGCGGCCGTCCCTGCCGGTGCACGCGCCAAGCTCCCCCGCCGGGACCACCCTCAGGGGCACCCGGTGATGATCGCATGCGTCCCTGAACATCTTTTGCGTGTTCTCGGACGCGCCGCCGTCCACCAGAGCCAGCCTGGCCGTGCCGCCCCTGACCGCCGCGACGGCGGCCTCGGAGCCGAATTTGGCCCGCCCGGCCCGGGCACACAGGCCCATCAGTCCCTGCCACTTCTTCATGGGGACCTCTGCGCCTGCTCCGCCTGCAGCCGCTCCCAGATCTCCTCCGTCACAGGACATTCCAGCTGCCTCTCCAGAGCCCGGGTCTTGACCGCCTTTTTGAGGCATTCCGGGTTGTCGCACACGTATGCCCCCCGGCCCGGCGCCTTGCCCACCGGGTCAAAGGCCACATGGCCCTCCGGCGAGCGCACCACCCGCAACAGCTCCTTCTTGGGCTTCATTTCCCGGCAGCCCACACACATGCGCATGGGCACCTTCCGCACTTTGAGCAAATTGACCTCCTGGGGCCCGGGGCTTCTCCCCCACGCCCGGCTTTATTCCTGGTCCTGCCCCAGCGCCTCGTCCACCAGGCTGTCGGCCTGGGACTGGCTCTTGATGTCGATCTTCCAGCCGGTCAGCTTGGCGGCCAGGCGGGCGTTCTGGCCCTCCTTGCCGATGGAGAGAGAGAGCTGGTTGTCGGGCACCACCACTCGGGCGGCTTTTTCCTTTTCGCTGATGAACACGCTGACCACCCGGGCGGGGCTTAACGCGTTGGCGATATACTCCGCGGGGTCGGCGGACCACTTGACGATGTCTATCTTTTCGGTCTTGAGCTCCCGCACCACGTTCTCGACCCGGGTGCCCCTGGGGCCCACGCAGCTGCCCACGGCGTCCACGTCGGGATTGGAGGAATACACGGCCATCTTGGTGCGGCTGCCCGCCTCACGGGCGATGGAGCGGATCTGCACCACGCCGCTCATGATCTCCGGCACCTCGTTTTCAAACAGCCGCTTGACAAGGCCGGGATGGATGCGGCTGACGGCCACCTGGGGACCCCGCTGGGTCTTGTTGACCTCCAGCACGTATACCTTGATGTGGTCGTTCAGGTTCAGCTTTTCGCCGGGAATCTGCTGGCTGATGTCCAGCACGCCCTCGGTGCGCCCGATCTCCACATAGGTCTGCTTGGCCTCCACCCGCTCCACCAGGGCGGTGAGGATCTCGTTTTCCTTTTCGATATATTCGTCGTATATCACGCCCCGCTCGGCTTCCCGCAGCTTCTGCACGAATACCTGCTTGGCGGTCTGGGCGGCGATGCGGCCGAAATCCCGGGGCGTCACGTCCACCTTGATCAGGTCGCCCACCTCGTACTGGGGCTGTATGCTCCGGGCTTCCTCCAGGCTGATCTCCAGCTGGGGATCCTCCACCTGATCCACCACTTTTTTGTTGGCGTGGACCTCCACGGCGCCCTTCTGCCGGTCCACGGTCACGGACACGTTGGTCTTGTCCGGGCCGTAGTTGCGGCGATAGGCGCTCATCAGGGCCATCTCCACCGCGGCGTAGAGCTGCTCGATGTCGATGCGGCGCTCCTGGGCCAGGGTCTGAATGGCCTCCTTGAATTCGGCGTTTGCATTGTAAGGCGCAGGTTTCATGGTTGCCTCCCGTATCTGTTCGCTGATTTATTATGTCATCCGCTTCGCGGTCACTGGTCGATCTCCGCCGCGGGCTCGTTTTCAAGATCCTTCTCCAGGTCCACCTCCGGCAGTACCTGGGCCACGGTCCTGATATCGAACCGGCGTCCGTCCGACAGTACGATCTCGCTCCCCTCGAGCCCGCTAAGCTCTCCGGTCACGCTCTTTTGCCCGTCCACGGCCTTGTACAGCTTCAGCCGCACCCGGCCTCCACGGGCCCTGTCAAAGTCCCGGGCCGTCTCGATGGGCTTGTCTACGCCTGGGGAGGAGACCTCCATGTAGTCAAAGTCCACGTCCTCCACCAGGGGCCTGACGGCGTGGTAAAACCGCTCGCAGTCCTCGAAGGTCACTCCGCCCTCCCGGTCGATGTAGAACCGGAGGTATCTGTCCGTGTGCTCCTTCTCGATGGCAGCGTCCACCAGCTCGTATCCCAGCTCCCCGGCCACCCTCCGGCCAATGGGCGCCAATTTCCGGTCCTCGGCGCGTATGATCATCCTTTGATCCCTTTCAAGGCGTACAAAATTGAGCCCGCCTGATCGGCGGACGTACAATATCGGTTATATTATACCACAGTTCCCTGGCAAATACAACCGCCTTTTTCCATTCCCGGCGCATTTTTCTCTTGTTTTGACGCAAAATTTGTGTGAAAAGAGACGGGGGGAGGCGCTGAGGGCTGCTCCCGTATATTCAAAAACTCCTTTGCTCATTGGGCTCTCTTCGGCACGATTCCGCCACAGGCGGGTGCCTGCGTTCGCCCCTCAGACTCCTCGCCAAAGGGGCCAGCCCCTTTGGAAACCCATTTTCGCCCTTCGGGCGGATTGATTATAGATTATTCTGCAACAAAAGCATATGAAACATCAAGTCGAATCAAATTACGTATGATCTCAGCCTTCTGATGCTATAAGGATATCAATCGTTCCCCGCCGAAGGCGGAAAAAGGGATTCTTAAGGGCCTAAGGCCCTTAAGCGCAGGTCTGGGGGCGCACGTAGCCGCCGCCCAGTGGGCGAAATGCGGCGGAGTAAGCCCAATGAGCAAAGGAGCTTTTGAATATACGCATTTCAAAAGCGACTATTGCGAATTGAGGAGCAGCGCCCAGCGCCTCTCCTGTCATTCCTCAAAAAATGCCTCCTCTACCATGGCGCAGAGGGCGTGGTAGAGCATGATATGGTATTCCTGAACCCGGTAGGTCTCGCGGGCGGGGGCCTTGACGCACACATCGGAAAGGCCGGCCAGCCGTCCCCCGGCCTGGCCGGTGAGGCCGATGACCAAAGCGCCCCGGGCCTTGGCCGCCTGGGCCGCCAGGGCCACGTTGCGGGCGTTTCCGCTGGTGCTGATGCCGATCATCACGTCCCCCTGACGGGCCAGCGCCCAGGCCGCCTGGGCATATCCCATATCCCCGCCCAGGTCGTTGACCGCCGCGGAGTGCAGGGCGGGCAGATTGAGGCTCAGTGCGGGCAGTCCCCCCTGAAGAGTCCGGGCGAGATAATCCCCGTCCTCACCGTTCAGGGCCGCCTTTTCAGCGGGTGACAGGGGCCGCTTTTTGAGAAATCCCTTGCCCAGCTCCCCCACGATGTGCTCCGCGTCGGAGCAGCTCCCGCCGTTTCCGCAGGTCATGAGCTTGCCGCCGCCGGCAAAGCTGTCCCTGATCAGCTCAAACGCCTTTTCCATATCCCCCCGGCAGGGAATGAGCCGGGGCTCCCTTTCCATCAGCTCGTCCAGTATATGATTATTCATCCGTTTCCCCGTCCTCCAGCTTTACGTCCACGATGTACCGGGGACGCCTCTTGGTCTCCATGTAGATCTTGCCCACGTAGCTGCCCACAAGACCTATGGCCAGCACCTGGACCCCTCCCATGGTCCACAGCGCCATGAGCACCCAGGCCCAGCCGCCCACCCCCACGCCGCACAGGGCGCATACAGCCGCCACAAGCAGGGCGAAAAGGCCCGTGGCCACGCCCATCACGCCCGCCGCCAGCACCCAGGCCAGGGGCCGGTCCGAAAAGGAGGTGATGCCCTGCATGGCCAAAGACACCATCTTGGACAGGGGGTATTTGGACTCCCCGGCCACCCGTTCCTGCCGCTCGTAGTAGACCTTGTCGCTTCTGAAGCCCAGGGTGGGCACCATGGCCCGCAGGAAGAGATTCACCTCGCCATACTGGCTCAGCGCGTCCAGGGCCCGGCGGCTTAGAAGCCTGTACTCTGAATGGTCGTACACCAGCTCCACGCCCAGCATCTTCATGATGGAATAATAGGCGTGGGCCGAGAGGCGCTTGAACACCGTGTCCTTGTCCCGGGAGGAGCGCACGCCGTAGACCACGTCGCACCCGCTCATGAACTTTTCCACCAGCTGGCGCATCACCTTCGGGTCGTCCTGCAGGTCGCAGTCTATGGTGATCACAGCGTCCGCCCGGCTCCGGGCCTCCATCATGCCCGCCCACATGGCGTTCTGCTGGCCGGCGTTGTGGGCCAGCTTCAGCCCGCACACCCGCCCGTCCCGGCGGTGGAAGTCCTCTATGATCCGCCAGGTGGCGTCCCGGCTGCCGTCGTCCACCAGCAGAAGGCGGCTCTTTTCGTCCGCGCCGATCCTTTCCAATTCCTCCAGCAGTACGCCCACGCTCCGGGGAAGGGCCGCTTCCTCGTTGTAGCAGGGCACCACCACATATATCACCGGCTTCACGGCGTGTCTCCTTTCCGTTCCGTCAAAAACGATACCAGCGCCTCCCGGGCTCCCTCCATGTCCGGCCAGAGCACCTCCATGCCGTCCACGCGGCGCATCTCATACTCCCCGTCCCGGGGGATGTGCAGCTGCTCTACGTTCAAAGACCGGAGCTTCAGCGCCGTGGGCAGAAGGCCCAGTACGTCCAAAAGGGTCATGTTGGTCTGGATGCGCGTCAGCACGCTGGCCGCCATGGAGGCAAGCCTCGTCAGCGGCAGGCCCGCCGCCTTGTCCATAAGCAGGTTCAGCACCTGCCTCTGCCGCTGGGTGCGGCTGAAGTCGCTCTCGGTCTTGCGGTAGCGCATGTAGGCCATCACCTGGCGGCCATAAAGAACCTGCCGGCCCGTCCGCGTCAGCCGCCCGCCCTCACGGGGCAGGCCCATTTCGTCGTTCACCTGGGCCAGCATCTCGTTGACCAGCGCCATCTGATCCTGGCTGGATATGTCGATCTCCAGTTCGATGGTGTCCAGCAGAAGCTCCGGCCCGCCGTATACCCAGGCGCTGTTGAGCCGGTTGTGACCGTGCCCCTCTATGGGCACATACAGATCCCGCAGAAAGGAGACCATTTTTAGCGCCCCGTGCTCCCCGTCCAGGGTCAGAAGGATCATCACGTCCGAGCGGCCCGCGCTTTCGCCGGGCCGGGCGTCCAGGCCCACCAGTAATATGTGCCGGTAATCTCCCTCAATGGCCAGCGGCCCGGCTCCCTCCGCCCCGGCGGATACCGCCCCCAGGGCCAGAATGAGCATCAGCGCCAGCGATATGATCCTTTTTGGCATGGGTGTCTCCCTTTCCAATTCGTTTTATACTTATCGGACGCGCCCGGCCCCGTTTTGGTTGCCTCTCTCCAGGCCGTATTCCGCCACGCCCAGGGCCGCCCAGTCGCCGATCTCTTCGCCCAGCATAGCGCTCTCCACCCGCAGGGTGCCGGATATGCCCGGCAGGGCCTCCCGGCGAAGGCTCTCCCACATGCTCCCTTCGAGCAGGTCCCGGCACCGGGTGAATATGCTGCCGATGACGATGAGCCCCGGGTCGCATATGTCCGCCACCACCGCCAGGCCCTCGCCCAGCATGGTGCCGCAGAGCCTGAACACCTCCAGGGCCGTTTCGTCCCCCTGCCGGGCCGCCTGGGCCACGTGCCTGGCGTCCAGGGGACCGTTAAGCCAGGCGGGTTTTTTGCCCCGCTGGGCCGCCCGCCTGCCCAGGGTATCCGCCAGCTGGGCCAGACCGCCGCCGGAGCAGAAGCCCTCAAAGGAGCCCTCCTTGCCGTAGCCCGCCGGGCCGAAGGAGCGAAGCCGCATGTGGCCCGCCTCCCCCGCGTTGCCCGTGGCCCCGCGGATCAGCCGCCCGTCCAGTATCAGCCCCGCGCCAAGACCCGTGCCGAAGGTGAAGAAGGCCATGCTCTCCTCCCCCCGGCCCGCGCCGAAGCGCCACTCCGCCAGGGCGCAGGCGTTGGCGTCGTTTTCAAGAAACGCCGGAGCGCCCAGGGCCTCATGGGCCATGTCCGTCACCGGCACGTTGTCCCAGGCGGGCAGGTTGGGCGGGCACATCACCACGCCCCGTTTCCAGTCCAGAGGCCCGCCGCAGGAAAACCCGCAGGCGTCGGGCGTTTTGCCGCGGAGCAGCTTTTTGGCCGCCGACAGCATTTCGTCCATGGCCTCCCGCCAGGTCCCGGGCGTCAAAAAAGCGGCCTTGTCCACGATGCGCATGCCCTTTTCGTCCTTTTCGCCCAGGCATACCGCGCATTTGGTGCCGCCTATGTCAAAGCCTGTGTAGAGCATATTTCCTCCCGACAGCCCCCTCGGCCTTTTTATACTTCGGAACCTCTCAATTCGGCATAGTCGTTTTTGAAATCCGTATATTCAAAAACTCCTTGCCTCATTGGGCTCTTTCCGGCACTATTCCTGCTACTAGCAGGGTGCCGACCTTCGCCCTCGCAATGACAGGGATCCTGCAGAGCAGTATCCCCCATTTTCCCTTCCCTATCCCAAAATCCCGCCCGAAGGGCGAAAATGGGATTCTTAAGGGCCAATGGCCCTTAAGTCAGGGAGTCTGAGGGGCTGAAAGCCCCTCAGCGCCTCCCTCGTAATCCTTATGCCCTGATGACGTCCATGCCGCCCATGTACTTGCGCAGGGCCTCGGGGATGACCACAGAGCCGTCCGCCTGCTGGAACTGCTCCACGATGGCGGGGATCAGGCGGCTGGTGGCCAGGCCGGAGCCGTTCAGAGTATGCACGTACTCGATCTTCCGGCTCTCCTTGCGGCGGAAGCGGATCTGGCCCCGGCGGGCCTGATAGTCCCGGGCGTTGGAGACGGAGGAGCACTCCTTATACTCGTTCATGCTGGGCAGCCACAGCTCGATGTCGTAGGTGGTGGCCATGGACGCGGAGCAGTCGCCGGCGGCCAGCTTGGAGAGCTGGTAGTGAAGTCCCAGGCCCTCCACCAGGGCGCAGGCCTTGCCGATCAATTCCTTCAGCATGGCGTCGCTGTCCTCGGGGCGGGTGTAGCCGAACATCTCCACCTTGTTGAACTGATGGCCGCGGACCATGCCCCGCTCGCTGGCCCGGTAGGTGCCCGCCTCCCGGCGGTAGCAGGGGGTATAGGCGAAAAGCCGCCTGGGCAGATCGTCCTCCTCCAGGATCTCGCCGCGGTAGAGGTTGATCAGGGCGGTCTCGGCGGTGGGCAGCAGGAAGTGGAAGCCCTCCTCGGTGAGCCGGTACACGTCGTCCTCAAACTTGGGGAACTGGCCGGCGGTCAGGCCGCACTCGTAGGTGAGGATGTGGGGCGGCAGCATGAACTCGTAGCCGTCCTTGAGATGGGTCTCGATGAAGTAGTTGAGCAGCGCCCACTCGAGTCTGGCGCCCACGCCGGTATACAGCCAGTAGCCGTTGCCGCCCATCTTGACGCCCCGCTCGTAGTCGATCAGGCCCAGGTCCTGGCACAGCTCCACGTGGTTCTTGGGGGTGAAGCCCTCAAACCTGGGCTTTTCGCCAAACACCTTGATGGCCACGTTGTTCTCCTTGCCGCCGGCCGCCACGTCCTCGGCGGGCAGGTTGGGCAGGGCCAGCACGAAGGTGCGGATCTTCTCTTCCAGGGCCGCCTGCTTCTCGTCCAGCTCCTTGACCCGGTCGCTCATTTCCTTGAGCTCAGCCATCAGGGGCGCGATGTCCTCGCCCGCCTTTTTCAGCTGGGGAATGGACTTGTTCTTCCGGTTGCGCTCGCTCTTGAGGTTCTCGTTCTCCTGAAGGAGGGCCCGCCGCTCCTCGTCCCAGGCGAGCATTTCGGTGAAGTCCACCTGGTATTCCCTCTTGGCCAGAGCCTCTTTCACATACTCCGGATTGGAACGGATCAGATTGATATCCAGCATAACCGCATCTCCTTTTTGGGGACAAATATACCCGTCCCCGCGTTTTATGTCACAGGGACGGGCGGAAAAATCATTCGCCCGCGGTGCCACCCCGCTTGGCTCAAGGCCCACTCGGCATGCGCTGTATCGGGCGCGCCCGTCCGGCTCGTCGCCGGAGGCTCCCGGGTGGAACCGATCCCCATCCGCGTCCGCCTTGCACCGTCCGGCGGCTCTCTCTTCGCGGCAAAAAGGGCGGCTTCCCGTTCTTCGCATGCCTATTATAGGTTCATTTCCCCCCTTTATCCCGCGAAGTGATGTTAAATGTACATAAAAACCTTGAAGAATTTACGCAGGTCGGATATACTGATATACAGCGCATCCTTGCTCCGTGTAGAGCACGGGGCCGCAAGTCCATAAGGAGGTAACCGGTTTGAATCAATATGAAGTCATGTACGTCATCGATACCGCGCTGGACGACCAGACCCGCAGCGACCTGATCGCTCGCTTCTCCGCTCTGGTCACCGCCAACGGCGGTACGGTGGACCGCGTAGACGAATGGGGCAAGCGCCGCCTGGCCTACGCCATCAACTACAAGACCGAGGGCTACTACGTGCTGATGTACGTCACCGCTCCCTCGGAGCTCCCCCACGAAATTGAGCGCAACATGAAGATCAACGACAACGTGCTGCGCTATCTGGTCATTCGCTTTGAAGGCGAGCTGCCGCCCAAGCGCGAGCCGCTCAAGCCCTATGTGAAGGCCGAAGCCGCCCCCGAAGCCGTGGAAGCCGCTCCCGCCGCTGAGGCCCCCGCCGAAGCGCCCGCTGAGGAGACTGCCCCCGAAGCCGAAGAGGCTCCCGCCGAGGCGCCTGCCGAAGAGGCCGCCCCCGCCGCTGAAGAAACCCCCGCTGAATAACAGCGGTTTCCCAGAGAAAGCTGGTGGATGTCCATGAATAAAGTGATGATGATCGGCAACCTGGCTTCCGATCCCGAGCTGAGAAAGACTACCTCCGACGTATCGGTCTGCACCTTCCGGATCGCCGTGCAGCGGCGCTTCAGCAACCAGCAGGGCGTGCGGGAGGCCGACTTTTTCCCGGTGGTGGTGTGGAGACAGCAGGCCGAAAACTGCGCCAAGTATCTGGCCAAGGGCCGGAAGGTGTGCGTGGTGGGTGCCCTTCAGAGCCGTTCCTATGATGCGCAGGACGGCACCAAGCGGTACATCACCGAAATCGTCGCCGACGAAGTGGAATTTTTGACCAGCGCCGCCGCCTCCGGAGCGCCCCGGGACACGGAGATCCCGCTGCCCGACGTTCCGCCCGAGCGGCCCAGCACCCAGGCCTCCGCTCCCCTGAGCGGCGGCTTCAGTCAAGTCGAAGACGACGACCTGCCCTTCTGACAGGTCACCTATATTAAGGAGGTTCCGCAATGTCCGAGGATAAAGGCGCCCGTCGCCCGCGTGGCCGCAAGCAGCGCCGCAAGGTCTGCGCGTTCTGCGTGGATAAGGTTGCCCACATTGATTATAAAGATATCTACCGCCTGCGCAAGTTCACCAACGAGCGCGGCAAGATCGTGCCCCGCCGCATCTCCGGCGCCTGCGCGAAGCATCAGCGCCAGCTGTCCGTGGCCATCAAGCGCGCCCGGACCATCGCGCTCATGCCCTACACCACCGACTAAATATTCCGCAAGACGCGGCTCACGCCGCGCCTCAACGCATGGACAAACAGGGTTTGTCCATGCGGAAGCGCAGGATTTGCGCATCTTCGATGCGCGGCCAACCCTGCGCCCAAAGCGGAACAGGCAGCCTGCGGCCGTACACGCCGCCCTCCGGCTGCCTTATTTCATCGGGGCCGCGGGCCCCGAACCCCGGGGTTCGCAGGGCCGAAACGCCAATCCCTCATTGCCATTGGCTTGTTCTTGATTTAAGACGCGGCTCACGCCGCGTCTTTTTCTTTCCCGGTCAAAATACGCTGCCATGGAGCTGTCGCCATGAAGATTTCCGTCATCATCCCCACCTACCGCCGGGCCGACTTTCTGGGCCGGGCGGTACAAAGCGTGCTCTTACAGGACTGGCCCGACCTTGAAGTGGTGGTGTCAGACGACAACGGGCCGGACTCCCCCCACCGGGCGGAGGCCATATCTGTCCTTGAAAAGATCGGAGATAAGCGGGTCAGGATCGTGCTGCCAGACCGCCATTTGGGCGGCAGCGGGGCCCGGAACGCGGGCATCGAGGCCGCACAGGGGGACCTGATCACCTTCCTGGACGACGACGATATCTACCTGCCCCACAAGCTGTCCAGGCAGGCGGAGTTCATGGCCCGGGGATTTGACATGTGCTTTATGGACGCGGTGATGCGGGACGCCTCCGGCGTGGACCGGGAGCGGTTCCGCCACGACCTGCCCGCCGATCCCGGGCAGGAAGCCCTGTTAAGGGAGCACCTTCTGCGCCACCTGACCCCTACCGCCGGGTACATGTTCACCCGGGAGGCCATGAAAAGGGTGGGGGGCTTTGAGGACCGGGTCACCGCCCAGGAGTTCGTGCTGATGCTCCGCTCCATCGAAAAGGGCCTGCGCATCGGCTACCTTCCCGAGGCGCTGGTGGCCCAGTACCGCCACGAGGGCGAGCGGATCTCCACGGGCAAGGGCAAGATCAAGGGCGAAAAGATGCTCTATGCGCTGAAAAAGACCTATTTTTCCCGCCTGTCCCGCCGGGACCGCTCCTCCATACGGGTGCGCCACTACGCCACGCTGTTTTACGTGTACTATTTGAACCATTCCTATCTTCGCGCCATGATCTGCGGCGCGGCCTCGGTGCTCCTCTCCCCCGCGCAGGCTCTCGATCTGTGGCGGGAGAAAAAGAACATCACCAAGGGCTGATCCCCTCTCCCCACGACCCTTTGAGGGCTGTATATGAACCTACGCAACATCGGCATACTGGCCCACATCGACGCGGGCAAGACCACCCTGTCCGAACGGATCCTCTTTGAGACCGGGGCCATACAAAAGCTGGGCAGCGTGGACAAGGGCACCGCCTCCACCGACCGGGACGAGGTGGAAAAGCGCCGGGGCATCTCCGTGCGCTCCGCCTGCGCCAGGGTGGCCTGGAAGGGATGCGTCATCAACCTCATCGACACCCCCGGCCACACGGACTTCGCCTCCGAGACCGGGCGGGCGCTGTGGGCCCTGGACGCCGCCGTCATCGTGGTCAGCGGCGCGGAGGGGGTGCAGCCCCAGACCGAGGCCCTGTTCGAGGCGGTAAAAGAGCGGCACATGCCCGCCCTGTTCTTTGTGAACAAGCTGGACCGGCCCGGTGCGGACTTTGAAGGCACCCTGTCCCAGATGCGCTCCCTTCTGTCCCCCGCCATATACGCCGGCGACGACATGTCGCTGATGGAGGCCCTGTCCGAAACGGACGAGAGGGCCCTTGAAATGTACATATCCGGGGACTGCCTGCCCCACGAAGAGCTGGCCGCCCGGGCCCGGGAAAAGGTGGCGGCGGGAAAAATGTATCTGGCCCTGCCCGGCTCCGCGCTGACGGGGGAGGGCGTGGGCGCGCTGCTGGACGCGGTATACACCTATCTGCCCGACCCCCCGGCGGGAAACGGCGAAATGTGCGGCATCGTGTTCGCCAGCGAGGAGGCAAAGGCCATGGGCCGGGCGGCCTATGTGCGGCTGTTCAGCGGGTCCCTGCGCAACCGGGACGGGGTGCTTCTGCCCCGCCGGGACGGAGGGGAGGCCGACCAGCGCAAGATCACCCAGATCCGGGTGCTCAGGGCGGACGGCAGGGGCGAGGACGCCGGAGAGCTGAAGGCCGGGGACATCGCCTGCGTGTACGGGCTGGGAGACGCCCCGGTGGGCCAGGTATTGGGGGATCCCGCTCTTCTGCCCCCCGGCGTGGGCCAGTTTTTCCGCCAGGATCCGCCGCTGATGGCCCGGGTGCTGCCGGAGGATCCGGAGAAGCTGGACGACGTGCGAAAGGCGGTGCGGGACCTGGCGCTGGAGGATCCCACCCTGTCTCCATTGTGGATCGAGTCGGCCCGGAGCCTTCACGTGCGGGTGATGGGCGAGATCCAACTGGAGGTGCTGGTGGAGCGGTTCCGGGAGCGGTTTGGCCTGGACGTGTCCTTTGGCCCGCCGGCGGTGGTGTATAGGGAGACCATCGCCCAGGCCGCGGAGGGGTTCGTGGCCTACACCATGCCCAAGCCCTGCTGGGCCGTGATGCGGTTTTTGATCGAGCCCGCGCCCAGGGGCAGCGGCGTGAGCTACTCCTGCCCCGTGCCCGCCGCCCGGCTGGATCCCCGCTACAAGCGGCAGGTGGAGCAGACCATACCCATCGCCCTGGAGCAGGGCAGGCTGGGCTGGCAGGTGGACGACGTGAAGATCACCATGCTGGACGGCCAGCACCACCAGTTCCACACCCACCCGCTGGACTTCGTATTGGCCACCCCCATGGGCATACACGACGCCCTGAGGCGGGGCGGGTCCCGGCTCCTTGAGCCCATGCTGCTTTGCCGGGTGTGCGTGCCCGAGGACAAGGGAGGCCGGCTGATGGGCGACATCGCCGCCATGAAGGGGGAAATGAAGACCTCCCAGGTGAGAGGCGGCATGCTCTGGTGCGAGTGCGTACTGCCCGTGGCCGCCAGCGTGGACTACCCCAAGACGCTGGCCGCCTACTCCGGCGGGCGGGGCTCCATATCCATGCGGCCCTGCGGATACCGGGAGTGCGAGGACCGGCCCGATGCCACCTGCCCCCGCCGCAACGTGGATCCCCTGGACACCAGCAAGTATATCCTCGCCATGCGCAACGCCCTGGACGGGGGATGGATATAAGAGCGAGGCACACCCAAAAAAGGAATAGGACAGACGCCGTTTTGATTTCGCGTCTGTCCTTTTTATATAGCCCTACGGCATCCTCTCCCGCAGGATGCGGCGGCTGGTGGTGTAGGTGAGCAGGAAGTACCCTCCGTATACCGCCAGGAGGATCAGGCCCGTGGTGACCAGGGACCAGCCCATCACCTCCGCGCCCACCACCTCCAGCACCTGCAGGGCGAAGCGCATGCCGAAAAAGGAATGAAGCAGGGCCACCAGCAGGGGCAGAAGGAAGAATACCCCCGTCTGCGCCATGAGAGAGCGGGACAGCGTACCCTCGTCCGCGCCGATCTTCCGGAGCACCTCGTACCGCCCGGCGCTGTCCACGCAGTCCGAGAGGGCCTTGAGGGCCAGAAGAGCCCCGCAGGCGATCAGAAACACCATGCCGATATACAGCCCCAGGAAGGTGGCGATGGCGCCTAAGCCCGTGGCATCGTCCGCGATGCTCGAGCGGGTATTGAGGATGAGAAAGAGGGAGCCGTCCCCCTTTTCCCCGAGGCAGCGGTACATGGCGTCGTAGACGGCGTATATTTTCTCGTCTGTCGCCCTTTTTTCCTGCCGGGCATCCGCCCGGTAGCGGCCGATGAGGGTCTCGCCCTTGGGCTTTTCGCCCTCCAGGGCGCTGTCCGGCAGCACCAGAAGGCCCATGTTGAGCCGCTGGGCTCCCAGGCTCACAAAGCCCTCCACCGATCCCGGTGCGCAGGAGGTAAGGGTCCTGCCTCCCGCCTCCACGGTGAGGCCCCGGCGGATCATATCGTCGTAGACAGGCGCCACGGAGCGATAGTCGCAGGTGAGGGCGTATTCCCCGTCACGGACGGCCAAAGGGGGCCTTTGGTATAGGGCCATGAGGCGGTTGTAGTCCGACAGCCTCACCACCTTTCCCTGGCCGTAGAGGGGCATATCTGTCTCCTCCCCGTCCAGCATGAAATGGACGGAATCCGTTTCGTACCGTTTGAGCACCACCCACTCAGTCAGATCCTCCGTGATGTCCATCTCCATGTCCCGGCACACGTCCAGTATCCCGGCGGTTTTCCCGTCCTTCCAGGCGGCGTAGGCGTCCAATTGCACGTCAGCCGGGCACATGGCGTCCAAATTGCGCTTCAGGGAGTCCCGCATGGAGAAGGCGGAGCACATGGCGCAGATGGTCACAAACAGCATCAGGCAGATCACCGTCATGGACCAGACCATGGTGTGGACGCGGCTGGCCACCTGGCGGAAGGTGAAGGCGTTGACGCCCCGGTAATAGACCCCCTTCAGGGCCATCATCAGCCGGGTGAGCATGCCCGACACGGACCAGAAAAACAGCAGGGTGCCCACCGAGCCCATGGCCACGTACCGGGCGATCTTCTGGGTGGTGAGGGTCCGAAAATTCCAGCCCACCTGATAGTAGGCGTATCCCAGAAGGCCCGCCGCCGCCAAAAACACCATGGCGCACAAGGGCAGGGAGGTCAGGCGGGACCGTTCGCTCCGGCTGCCGGTGTGGATCAGGTCGATCAGCTTCATCCGGGACACGATCACCCCGCCCAGCAGCATGGCCACCAGATAGATCAGGGCGAAGTTCCATATGGTCTTTTGCACCGCCCCGGCGGATACGATGAACCGGTAGTCCGTCATGTCCGCCTCAAAGAGATTGGCCACCACGGCGCTCATGGCCTGGCTCATGCCCATGCCCAGGGGCAGACCCACCAGAAGGGACATAAGGCCTATGATGGCCGTCTCCGCCACCAGCAGAAGGGTGATCTTTCCCTTGCCCATGCCCATGAGCATATACAGGGCGAACTCCCGGCCCCGCCGCTTCATCAGAAACCGGCTGGCGTACACGATCAACAGCCCCAGCACCACCGACACGAACACGCTGATCATGCCGATCATGTCCACCAGCACCCGGGCCACCTGGCGGGTGTCGCCCTCCAGGCGCATGAAGCTCATCTGGTCGCCTATGGCGTTGAATACGTAAAACACCGCCACGCCCACCACAAGGGTGAAAAAGTAGACCGCGTAGTCCCGCACGCTCCTGCGGACGTTGTGAAACGACAGCTTACAGAGCATCGCTGAGGTCACCTCCCAGCAGGGTCACCACGTCGATGATCTGCCCGAAGAAGGTCCTGCGGTCCCCCTGGCCCCGGCGAAGCTCGTGGAAGAGTCTGCCGTCCTTGATAAACAGGGCCCGGGAGGCGTAGCTGGCGGAGAAGGAATCGTGGGTCACCATCATGATGGTGGCGCCCCGGTCCCGGTTCAGGCCCTGCAGGCACTCAAGGAGCTGTTTGGCGCTCTTTGAATCCAGCGCCCCGGTGGGCTCGTCCGCCAGGATCAGCCGGGGGCCGGTGACGACGGCCCGGGCCGCGGCCGTCCTCTGCTTTTGGCCGCCGGACATCTGGTAGGGATATTTGTCCAGCACGTCCTCTATGCCCAGCTGGGCCGCCGCCCGCCGGACGGCCTGGTCGATCTCCTTCGCCTTCGCGCCCCGTATGGACAGGGCCAGGGCGATGTTTTCATAGGCCGTGAGGGTGTCGAGAAGGTTAAAGTCCTGAAAGATAAACCCCAGCTGCTCCCGCCTGAACCGGCCCAGCTCCCGGCCCCGAAGGGCGGTGATGTCCCTGCCGTCCAGTATGATCTGGCCGCTGGTCACCCGGTCGATGGTGGATACGCAGTTAAGCAGCGTGGTCTTGCCGCTTCCGCTGGCCCCCATCACCGCCACGAATTCCCCCTGCTCCACGCTGAAGCTGATGCCGTCCAGGGCCTTGGTGAGGCTGGAGCGGCTGCCGTAGTATTTTTCCACCCGTTCCACTTTGAGAAGCTCCATTGGATACGATTCCTTTCCGCCGTTTCGGGCCTGCTTTTGCGTATATTGTACGCCTCTTTGGCCCCTTTGTCGCCCGATCCGTCCAACAGAACCTTACAATTTTGACACCTTGCCGCTCATGGGGCTCTGCCCGGGCCTCACCATGTCGCTGGCGCCGAAGGAGAGGGTGATCTCGGTGTATTCCCCCCGCACGGAACGGGCCGTGACCCCGTGGCCCAGCCGGTCCATCAGGGTCTTTACGATGTAGAGGCCCATGCCCGTGGAGGGCGCGCCGCTTCTGCCGTTTTCGCCGGTAAAGGATTTGTCGAATATCCTGGGCAGGTCCTCCGCCGGGATGCCCAGCCCGTTGTCCCACAGGCGCATTTCCACCCGGTCCGGCATCGCCCGGGCCTCGGCCAGCACGCGGCGGGGCCGGGAGGGGGATACGTATTTGAGGCTGTTGCTGAGCAGCTGGCTCACTATAAATTCCAGCCATTTCCCGTCCGTCATCACCGTCACGTCCAGATTTTTGGCCGTGAGCTCCACGTCCAGGGCCAGTATCTCGTCCCGGTGGCGAAGGGCCGCGGCGGAAAACACCCGGCTTAAGGAGGTCTCCCGGATCACGAAGTCCTTTTCCGCGCTGCCGCCCCGGGCGTAATAGAGCACCCTCTCCACGTCCTCCTCCACCCGGGCGGTCTGGGCCATATACCGCCCGCCCTTTGGATCGTTGTGAGCCATGAGGCGCAGGGCCGACAGGGGGATCTTCACCTGGTGCACCCACATCTCGATGAATTCCCGGAACCCGTCGGCCCGGCGGCGGCTCCGGGCGGTCTGATCCGCCATGGATTTGCCCGCCTCCCAGAGGGCCTCCCGCAGTATTTCACCCTCGTAAAACCCCGCCCTGGGCAGCGTCTCGCCCAACAGATACTTTTGATCCAGCTCCTTCAGGCTGTTTTCAAGCCTCCGGTAAAACCGCCTCCTGCGGGCATAGTCCCACACCTCCCGGGCCGCAAAGGCCGCCAGGGGCAGGCACACGGCGCAGACCGCCGCGTCCGTCCGCACCCGGAAGGCCATGAGAAACAACAGCGACGCCCCCAGCGCCGCCGCCTCCCCGAGATACGCGGGCAGTCTGTCCTTTATGTATCGCCACAGATTCATTTGAGCATATACCCCTGCTTCTTCCTCGTCTCGATGGCGTCCTTCATGCCCAGGGCCTCCAGCTTCGCCCGCAGGCGGCTCACGTTCACCGACAGGGCATTGTCGTTTACATATTCGTCGTTGTCCCACAGGGCGCACATCAGCTCGTCCCGGGTGACGATGGCCCCCTGCCGGTCCCACAGGTGCTGGAATATGATCATCTCGTTCTTGGTGAGGATCTCCTCCCGGCCCGCCCGGCTGATGCTCCCCCGGGCCGTGTCCACCAGCGCGTCCTCATAATAATTCCGCTTGCCGCCCCGTCCGTCCCGGCGGAGCACCGCCGATATGCGCAGAAGGAGTATGGTGGGGTTGTAGGGCTTGGTCACGTAGTCGTCCGCCCCGTAGCTCATGCTGAGCACCTCGTCCATCTCCCCCGTGCGGCTGGTGAGCATGATCACCGGGGTGTCGTGGCGGCGGCGGAAGGCCTGAAGAAGCATCTCCCCGTTGACCTGGGGAAGCTGTATGTCCAGCAGGATCAGATCGGCCCCGGCCCGCTCCATCTGGGAGAGGGCGTCTGAAAAGTCGTCTATCTGCCTCACGGCGTAGCCGGAGGCCTCAAGCAGGGTGGCCAGCTCCCGCCGGAGCACCCCGTCGTCCTCCACGATCAGTATGGTCTTCACACGCTCTCCCCCTTCCTGCCCGCCGGGCTGCGGGTCATATGATTTCACATACAAATGGCTGAGCTTTGGGGAACGGATTGCTTCGTCGCTTCGCTCCTCGGGGTGACACTGTTTTTTCACAAGCATTTTTCCTGTCATTGCGAGTCGGTCATAGACCGGCGAAGCAATCCGTAACCCCCATCCATCGTATACAAACAGACCGTATCAGATGTCTATGGTCGTTTCCTCTCCGCGTTTCAGGGTCACCCGCCGCGTATCTTCTCCCGTCCAGCCGGGGAGGATGACGGACACGTCCAGGCCGCGAAGGGCCCGGATGCAGGCGCGGAAGGTCTTGTTGCCCTCATCCCAGGAGAAGGACACCTCTCCCCCGGGCACCCGCCAGCAGGCGACGCTGCCCCGGTCAAAGGCCGCCGGGCAGGCGGGGAGGAAGCGGATCTCATTTTCGTCCGCCCGAAGGAGCATCTCCTGTATGGCGTTGACCGCGCCGAGGAGGGCGTCCAGCTGCACCGGGAACATGTCGATCCTGAGGGTCACGCCCATGTCCCGCCAGTCGTTGTGCAGGGTGAACAGGTTGGGCAGAAGGCACCCCTTGGCCATGATGTTGAGGCACTTCAGCGCCTGGTCTCCCCGGCCAAGCCGGGCGTATATGGCCGACTGATGGGCCAGGGCCCAGCCGCTGGCCGCGCCAAGCCTGCGCAGATCCACCGCCCTTTCGCAGGCGGAAAAGAGGGGATGGCCGCTGTGGATCTCCTCTCCCGGAAAGAGAGGGTAGAGGTGGGACAGGTGCCTATGGGCGTAGTTGTCGGAAAGATCAGGGCTCATCCACTCCTTGAGGGCCCCGTCCCCGTTCACCTGATACTCCGGCAGGCGGGAGAGCATGCTCCGCCAGGTGTCGACCAGACCCTCGTCCAGCGGGAAATCATCGCTCAGGCGCACAAGGCTTGTAAACAGCTCCTTCACGATGGCGAAGTCCATGGTGGAATTGCGCACCACGGGGTTGATGTGACCCATGTTCTCCCGGAAATCCCGGGGCATGAAGCTGCCGGGCGTGTTTTCCGGGGACACGGAGGGCGAGAGCGCCGCCTGACCGTTTTCGTCCCAGGTGATGTAGTCCCCGTAAAACGCCGCGGATTCCAGCATGAAGGGCAGTATCTCCTTCTCCATCAGCTCCCGGTCGCCGGTGTAGCGGTAATAGTCGTAGAAATGGCGGCACAGCCATCC
The DNA here is from genome assembly GCA_902787475.1 of uncultured Eubacteriales bacterium. Lineage (GTDB taxonomy): Bacteria > Bacillota > Clostridia > Christensenellales > Aristaeellaceae > RUG13279. The sequence goes on along the minus strand of CADAGW010000002.1, from coordinate 18,006 downwards.
GGCCGCGCCGATGTAGTTGACGATCACCGGCACGTTGGGGGCGGGAGCGCTGTTTTGGGGAGTGGTGTAGACGCTGACAAATATCCCCCGGCAGCCGAATATGCGCCGCGCCGCCTGGCGGAATACGTCCATCTTGCCGAAATAATAGTGGATCAGGGGCCGGATCAGGTCGGCGCACCCGTTCACCGGGGCGTGCCAGTAGATCATCTGCACGTTCTCGTTGGCCACGTTCTGGCACCAGGGCAGGTTGGCCTGGCCGGGCCACAGGCCGTATAGCGGAAAGGGACAGCCCCCCTCCGCCGTGCCCGATATGAACAGATACCGCCCGAACCGCCACAGCTTTTCATACAGCTCCGCGGGGGCCTCCTCCTCCTGGGCCATGTCAAGCAGGTACCCCGTATCGTGGCCGCCGCCGCCCAGATCGATCTCCGCCTGACCCATGGCGTCCCGGTAGGCGTCAAGGTTCCTGGCGAAGAGCCGGTCATAGCTCTCTTCCTCTATATCTCCGTCGAATCTGGCCAGCACCGTGACAAAACTGGCGTTTTCAAGGCGCAGATGGCCCTCTATCTCCTGCCTGCTTCCGTCGGTGAGGATGCGTACATGGAGCCGGGCGTCCTCGGGCAGGTCGATCTGCACCTGCATGCTTCCCGTGGAGCGAACGTCCAGTGCCGCCGCGTCGTCCTGCCGGGACACGAAGGCCCGGCGGCGGATATGATCCTCCCCCTGGTCAAACTCCACCCACGCCTCGCCGGTGGACAGGTTGAGGCCCCTCCTGTAATGGCGGAAGGGCTCCTGGCTGTCAAAGCGCAGGGCGATCTCAAGGGGGGCCATGGGGGTGGCCAGCTCCACCCGGTAGCCCCTCTCCGCCAGGGCCGCGCAGGTGACGGCGTTGGCCTCTTTGTATCGGCCTTCTTTGATCAGCGCCCGGGCTCGGGCCAGGGCGTCGTGAACGTCCGGGATCTCCCCGTCCGATCCATGCTCCCACCGGTCGTACCGGTTGAGAAAGAAATGCTCCACCCCCGCGCCGCCGCTGAGCAGCGCCCCGGTCAGGCCGTTGCCCAGGGGCAGGGATTCCCGCCACAGCTCCCCCGCCCAGCCCGCTGGCTTTTTCATCCAGATCTGATCCGCTTTCCGACTGTCCATCTCTCCGCCCTTCCCCGTTTTTCTCTATTGTACCACACTCCCCCATCCCTGTCCAAGCCCCTTTTTATGAAACGATGATGTCTGATCTTCTCATTGTGAGAGATCCCGGGCGGATTCATGGTTGCAATTTCCCGCCCGGCTGGTACAATAGAATGGAGCCCCTGCGCGGGGGCTGAACAAAACGACTGCACCCAACGACAGGATAAGGAGGCTGAGGGTATGAACGAGAAAGAGATGATCCTGGAGGCCATGAAGAAGGCGGGCGAGCCGCTGAACGCGGGCAAGGCGGCGGAATTGACCGGTCTGGACCGGAAGGCAGTGGACAAAGCCTTTGCCGAGCTTAAGAAGGAGGGGGCCATCGTCTCCCCCGTAAGGTGCAAGTGGGAGCCCGCCCGGAAGTGACGGCGCGTGGGCCCCGCATCCACGCGGGGCCGTCAACCCGCTGAGCCGGGGAGCAGAGCGCTCTCCGGCTTTTCTCGCGGCCGGAATATGGATTTTGGCGGGGAAATGGTGTATACTGTTTGGCAAAGGGAGGGATATGGGCATGGAGGAGATATACCGGGCGGAGGGCACGGTGCACCGTGGCTTCGTGGGGCAGATCACCTATACGGTGTGCCTGGAAAAGCCGCTGACTAAGATGGACATCCATTTCTGGTTCGACGCTGACAAGCGCACCTTTTCCCCGGAGGAGGCCACCCAGGAACGGATCAAAGAGACCCAGGCGCTGTGCCGGGAAAAATACGGCATGGACATGACGGAGGAGGAGGCCCGGCACGTGATCCTTCACGACATGAAGACCGAGATCCACACCCTGGCCACCATGGACGATCAGTTCATGGGATGCGTGCACAAGCAGCTGACCGACCGGCACATGATATTTGACGGGGAATACGCCTCGGAGGGATGCGTGCCCCAGCGGGTCATAGACGGGGTGATCAAGGTCACGGTGCTGGTGTTCAACGTCATAAAGGATCACACCCATTATGCCCTCACATTGAGCGGGGAGTAAGGAGGCAGGCCATGTTCAAGCGGTATGAGCTTCACAACCACACGGATCAGTCTGACGCCCGCATCACCTGCGCTCAGCTGCTGGAGCACATGGTGAAAGACAACGTGGACTGCTTCGCCATCACCGACCACAACACCATATCGGGCCACAGGATCATAAGGGAGCTGATCGAAAAGACCCACGCGCCCATTCAGTGCGCATACGGCATGGAATACACCACCTATTACGGCCACATCGTCTGCCCGGTGCTGGAGGAATATGTGCCCTGGGACAGCATCGACCGCCGCCGCCCGGAAAAGCTGTTTGCCGCCTGCAAGGAAAAGGGGGCCGTCACCGGCGTGGCCCACCCCTTTTCCTACGGGGATCCCTTCGCCCGGGGATGCCGGTTTGAAATGGACATACGGGACTTCGGCCCGGTGGACTATATAGAGATCGTCAACAACTCCCAGCCCATGGCGCCGCTGAACCAAATGGCCATTGATTGGTGGGAGGAGCTGGTGCTGAAGGGAGAGCGCCTGGCCGCCTGCGCGGGGATGGACCTTCATAACCTGACGGACATGTCCATGAAATACGCCACCTACGCCCGGGGCCAGGCGGGCGGGGACGCCGTGGAGGAGCTGAAATGGGCCATAGCCCGGCAGGAAACCTGGGTGTCCCGGGGGATGCTGGCGGTGTGGGAGAAGGAGAACGGGAAGGTCGTGTTCCATCTGGAGGATATGCATAAGCCGGGGTTTGTGTATCCGGACAGGTATATCCTGACCCTCAGGGGGAAGGGCGGCGTGAAGGAATACGACATATCAGCCGGCGCGCTGAGCATAGAGGAAGCAGAGCTTGAGGACATCGTGATCCCCAAGCTGTACGCGGGCACGGCGGAGCCCGGCAGCCTCATATGCGCGGCCCCGGCCATACGGCGGGGATAGCCCCGCCTTTTCCGCGTCATACAAACGGATCGCCCCGCCTTAAAACGGCGAAGCGATCCGTATAGTATTGATTGGGGGTACGGATTGCTTCGTCACTTCGTTCCTCGCAATGACAACAGGAAAACTCATGCCATTGGGAGGCGGCCAAATGACCGGCGAAGCAATCCGTCCTTTTTATATGCCTTGGATGCAGAACCGCATTACCTTTCCTTGCCCAGGAAGAACAGGCCCAGCATGCCCGGGCCCACGTGGGCGCCGGAGAAGGGCTCGTGGACGCAGATGTCCACCGGCACGTCGGGAGTGACCTCCCTGACCATGTTCTCCAAGGCCCTGGCGTCCTCCAGGCAGTCCCCGTGGGAGATGAATATCCTCTGCCGGGGGGTGTCCATCCGCTTCTCGGCGTACTTTTTCACCAGCGCCTCGATGGAGTTTTTCCTCCCCCGCACCTTGGCGCAGGAGACGATGTGGCCGGTGCTGTCGCCATAGAGTATGGGCTTTATGTTGAGTATGGAGCCGATCTTGGCAGTCATGCCGCTGACCCTGCCTGTATTTTTGAGGTAGTTCAGGTCATCCACCGTGAAATACTGGCATACGTGGGGCGTTTCCTCGTCCAAAATTTGGGCAGCCTGGCGGGCGGGGGTATCCTCCCGGCTCAGCTCGGCAGCCCGTATGGCCAGTATGCCGTTTCCAAACCCGCAGCCCAAAGAGTCCACGATGTGCACGAAGCGGTCCTGATACTTCTCCATCAGCTCCTGGGCGGCCAGGCGGGCGGCGTTGTAGGTGCCGCTGATGCCGGAGCTCATGGCGATGTAGATCACGTCCAGCCCCTTTTCCAGCACCGGGGTGAAGTGGGACAGGAACAGATGGGTATTGAGCAGGGTGGTCTTGATCACCCTGCCGCTCCTCAGGCCCTCGTAGAAGGCGGGGCCGTCGAAGTGGTCCACATCTCCCCAATAGGTCTTTTTTTCGCCGTTGTCGGTATAGTCGCAGGGCAGAAGCGAAATGCCGTCAAGCCACCTTTTGGGCAGGTTGGCGCTCCCGTCCGCAAACACAGCAAAGGACATATGTATGCCTCCATGACGCTCCGCTTTGGCCGCGGAGCCGGGTTTTTGACGTATCGTCCCTGGTATTATACCCCCGTTTGCCCTTTTTTGCAAGGGCAAGAAAAGGACATGAAATGTGGCGGATATGGGGCGCAGGTTAAAATGTGGGAAACGCTGGAAAATGGGGCGGGGGTATGATACAATGGGCCTACAGTACCGCCGCAGGAGGAATGAAGGATATGGGAAAGCTCAAAAGCGTGTTTCGGCCCGATTCGCCTTACCGGGCCTTTTTTCTGTCGCTGCTGCTCATGGGCCTGGGGTACGGGCTGTATAAGGGCGTGATCGACAATTATCTTGCCGAGATCGTGTCCATGACCGAGTTCGACAGGGGCGTGGCGGAGTTTTTCCGGGAGCTGCCCGGGCTTTTGCTGGTGTTTTTGCTGGCGGCCATGTATTCCTTCTCCGCCGAGAGGATCTATAAGATCGGCGCGGCGGTGATGCTGATGGGCATGGCCCTGCTGGCCGTGGTGCCTTCCACCCGGGTATTGGTGACGCTGGCCATATGCGTGTTTTCCCTGGGCGAGCACGTGCAGCTTGGCATGAAGAACACACTGTCCCTGGAATACGCCCAGCGGGATAAGGGCGGCCAGGCGCTGGGGCTTCAGAACGCCGTGGGCCAGGTGGGCACCCTGGCGGGCTACGGCGTGGTGATGGTGGCTTTTTTGTTCGTGTCCGGGGTGGGAGCGTTCAAGACCTTCTTCTTCCTGGCGGCTGCGGTGTTCGCGCTGGGGGGCCTCTCCTCCCTGCGGCTCACGGGCCACAGCGAGACGGACAAGGCCAAGAGCCGGTTCTATTTCCACAAAAAGTACCGGAAGTATTACTTCCTGGAGGTGTTTTACGGGGCCCGCAAGCAGGTGTTCTTCACCTTCGGGCCCTACGTGCTGATCCTCTTTTACGGGGCCAGCACCACGGCCATCAGCCTATTGTTCGCCATCACGTCGGTATGCGGCTTCTTTATCTCCCCCTACGTGGGCAAGCTGATCGACAAGGTGGGCTACAAGGCGGTGATGGTGGCGGACACGCTGATCCTGGTGGTGGTGTGCTTTTTCTACGGGTTCGCCCATCACCTGTTCCCCATGCATGTGGCCTATATCGTATGCTGCATTAACTACGTGCTCGATTCCATCATATCCCTGGCCTCCATGGCGTCCAACGTATATGTGCAGGATATATCCGACAGCCCGGAGGAGGTGCGAGCCACCATATCCACCGGCATATCCGTCAATCACCTGATCACCGTGCTCATCGCCCTGTTCGGCGGGTGGATCTGGCGGACGCTGGGTGTGGAGACCCTGTTCTCCCTCTCAGCGGTGCTGGGTCTGGCCAACAGCGCCTACGCCGCGTCCATCAAGACCGGGCCCAAAAAGGAGGCCCGGGCATGAAGGCACAGGTGATCTGCGCCGGGCAGGCGGTATTGGACTGCATCACCCGGGGCCGGGAGGAGACGCCATATAAGCCCAACGTGTACCGGGCGGACAGCATCCGCCTGCACACCGGAGGCGACGCGGTGAACGAGGCCATGGCCCTGCGCTCCCTGGGCGTGGAGGCGGCGGTGGTCTGCGGACTGGGAGACGACATACCGGGGCGGATCATACGGGAGGAGCTGAACCGGGCAGGGGTGGACACGGAGAGGATACTGCCCCTTTCATCCGACACTCCTGTGGCCAACCTGATGGTGGCCATCGATGGGAGCCGCATGTCCGTCAATTCCCGGGCCACCCGGCTTCCGGGCCTCACCATACCGCCGGAAGCGGTGAGGGGGGCAAGGGTGCTGTCCCTGGCCAGCCTGTTCCGCCCGCCGCTGGAGGATCCGGATCAGATCGCCTCGCTGGTCCGCGCCGCCAGGGAGGACGGGGCAATCATATGCGCCGACACCAAGCTGCCGCTCGTAAGCGGCATGGGGCTTGAGGGCATACGGGATATACTGCCCCTTATAGACTATATATTCCCCAACGAGAAGGAAGCGGAGTATTATACGGGCAGGAGCGCCTTCCCGGACATGGCCCGTCGCCTTACGGACCTGGGCGTGGGGTGCGCGGTGATCAAGGCCGGGCCCCTGGGGTGCTACGTGCGGGGACAAGGGGAGGAATACGCCCTGCCCGCCGTGCCGGTGGAAAGGGTCATCGACACCACCGGGGCCGGGGACAATTTCGTGGCGGGGTTTATATCGGGCCTGTTGGACGGCGTCAGCCTCCGGGAGTGCGCCGCGCGGGGCCTTCGCCAGGCCGCCCGGGCCATCACGCGCATCGGCGGGGCGTAAGCCGCCTCAGCGCTTGAGGAGCACCCGTCCGGCCCGTCCGCCCACGTATTCCCCGTTTTCGACGACGGGATGGCCGTTGACCAGCACGTGCACGATGCCCGTGGGCCGGGTGTCCGGCCTGCTTTCATCCACCTTCATGCGGTCCGCGTCCAGCACCGTCACGTCGGCCTGGAAGCCAGGCTTTATATACCCTCTCTTCGGGATGCCGTAGCGGTCCGCCGTGGCTCCGGTCATCTTGCGGACGATCTTTTCCATGGGGATGCCGTACCGCCTGGCCAGCAGGAAGAACTGGGGGAAGGTCTGGAAGGCGGCGATGTTCTGAAGCCCCTTGTCCACCACCCAGGCGTCCGTCATGAACACGGACATGTCGTCCTCCATCAGGCGGCGCACGATCTCGTCGTTGTAGTATTTCCCCAGGTAGATACTCCCCGCCCGGTGGGACAGCTCCACCAGCTTTAGGTACATGTCCAGATTGGACAGGCCCTCCTCCGCCGCGGCCTGGGGGATGGTCTTGCCCTCGTATTCGGGGTGGTCGTCGGATATGTAGGCCACCACCATGTCGTCCCAGTCGATGCCCAGCACCTTGCGGTACATGAGGATGGTCAATTGGAGCTTGAAGCGGTTGATGGGTTTGGCCGCTTCCTCCCTGGACAGCCTGGCGTACCACTCGGGAAACACCACCGTGATCACCGACGCGCCGTAGTGGAAGGCATAGTTGTCGTAGGCGATGGGATAGCCCTTGTCCCGCTCCCGGCGGAAGGTGGCCAGCATCTTGTCCAGGAGCTTCCAGCTTCTCTGGCCCGTAAAGATCAGGTGGCTGTATTCCAGTCGGCACCCGGACTTTTCCATGATCTCCACCGCCTCGTCCAATCCCATCTCCAGATGGGATTTTTTCGTCAGCAGGGGATAATCCGCGCTGACGATGGAGCAGGCCCGGGGATGGACGGTGACGATGCCGTCGTATTTGGCGATCTCTTTGGCGAAGGAGAGGATCTCGTCCATCCTGGCGTAGCGGTCCGGCTCGTACATAAAGCCCAGGGAGCCGCCGAAGGCGCCGCCCTCCATAGCCTCCCGCACGTGGGAGAGCTCTTTTTCAATCTGTTCCGGGGTAAAGGGGGCCGGGTCGTAGCCCGCGATGCCCGCCCGGACGGAGCCCTGGCCGATGAGGGGCACCAGGTTCACATACAGCGCGCCCTCCGCGCGGCGCTTGAAATCCTCAAAGCTGCAGGGAGAGAGGGCGTCGAACAGGCCGCCGCCGATCTTGTCCCGGTAGGGAGTGTCCGGATCCACGCCGAAGGGAGAAAAGCTGCAGTTGCCCGTGATCTGGGTGGTGATCCCCTGCTCGATGAAGGGGCGGTAGTATTTCTCCGCGTCCGGCCGGTCGTAGAAAAAGTCGTTGTGGGAATGGGCGTCGATGAGGCCCGGGCAGATGGAAAGGCCCGATATGTCCACGGTCTTGTCCGCGCTCTCTTCGATTTTGCCGCCTGCCTTCAAAATCCGGTCGTCCTCAATGAGCACGTCCCCCACCGCCGGGGCGTTCCCCGTGCCGTCGTAGATCGTGCCGTTCTGAAACAATATTTTCATGCGCCGTCTCTCCCGTTCATATATCACCTTTACGGACATTATACCCCATCTCCCGGGCGGATTCAACCCAAAAATCAGGGGCAGGCTGTGAAAGCTTGCCCTCAGATCGTTGACAAACCAATGGCAATGAAGGATGAAAGCATCGTTCTTGCTAACTCCTGGGGTTCGGGGCCGCGGCCCCGATGAAATAAGGGAGCCGGAGGGCGGCATGTACGGCCGCAGGCTCCCTATACCGCTTTGGGTGCAGGATTGCCCGTGCATCGCAGATGCACAAATCCTGCACTCCCGCGTTGACAAACCCTGTTTGTCAACGCGCTGAGGGGCAGGCTGTCAGAGCCTGCCCTTGCGCATGCGGGCGTAAAACACCCAGGCGGCAAGAAAAGTGAACGCCGCGCCGTATATAAGCACCCATATCAGATGCGCCATCACCTGTCCGCCGCCGGTCAGGGGGATCCGCCCCGCCTGCACCGCCTGATAGAAGGGCAGGACCTTGGAGACGGCCTCGAAGGGCCCGCCCACCACCGCCGGGTCGAACCAGGCCCCGCTGAGCCAGGCGGACAGGTTGGTGATCAGGGCACCGCAGATGCCGCCCACCTGCCGGTCGGTGAGCACCGTGCCGCACAACAGCCCCATCGCCACGTAGAAAAAGCACATGGGGTATACCGCCATGGCGCTTTGAACGGCGCTGCCGCCAAAGGGCAGGCCCAGCGCCAGAGCCGCGCCGTAGCACACCAATATCTGGATGAGCGCCATGGGCAGAAGGGGAAGCATGTAGCCCAGTATGAACTCCCAGGCGGTCATGGGCGAGGCCATCAGCCGGGCCATGAAGGCGGACGCCCGGTCCCGGGAGATGAGCAGGGCCGAAAACAGGGCCAGAAAGGACTGGCCGAACACCGCCACGCCGGGGGTGAGGGTGGTGACGGAAAAGGGGCTCATGGGCACGTTGCGGCTGATGGCGGTGAGCAGGAGCAAAAGGGTCAGGGGAAAGCCCAGACCGAATATCAGGCTCAGAGGATCCCGAAGGATCTCCTTGGCGTTTCTGCGGGCGAAATTCAGCGTTCTCATCTGCCAGCCTCCTGGGCCAGGGTCACAAAGGCGTCCTCGAAGCTGGCCGCCCCGGCCTGTGTGGTCAGCTCCTCCGCGGTGCCCTGGGCCGCCAGATGGCCGTGGGCCATGATGCCCACCCGATGGGACAGGGCCTGGGCCTCCTCCATGTAGTGGGTGGTAAGGATCACGGTCATTTTGCCCTTCAGGGCCTCGATCTCCCGCCACAGCTCCCGCCGGGCAATGACGTCCAGGCCCAGGGTGGGCTCGTCCAAAAACAGCACGCGGGGCCGGGATATGAGGGCCATGGCCAGCGACAGCCGCCGCTGGGTGCCCCCGGAAAGGATGCGGGCCCGCTTGTCCGCGTATTCGCCCAGGGAAAAGGCGGAGATCATCTCCTCCGCCCGGTCCCGGGCCTCCCGGCCCCGGCAGCCGTAGAGACCGGCGGCAAAGACCAGGTTTTCCCGCACCGTCAGGTGGATGCCCACCGCCGTTTCCTGGGGGGATATGCCGATGAGCGCCTTGGCCCGGTGGGGCTCCCGGACCACGTCCACGCCCAGTATCTCCGCCCGGCCGCCGGAGGGAGGCAGAAGGCAGGAGAGCATGCGGATGGCCGTGGTCTTGCCCGCGCCGTTTACACCCAATAGGGCGTACAGCTCCCCCTCCTGAATGTCCAGATCCAGCCCGTCCACCGCCCTTTTCTCTCCAAAGACCCGGGTCAGGCCCTGGGCCCATACTGCGGTCATTCCTTTTCCTCCCCCTTTTTGATGGACGACATGATATCCTCCGCCAGGGCCAGGAAGTCGTCGCTCTTCACCAGGGCCAGGCCCTGGGCCTCGTCGCCCAGCACCAGGAGGCTGTCTCCCGGCTGGATGTTGAATATCTTTCGCGCCTCCCGGGGGATCACGATCTGTCCCTTGTCCCCCACCTTCACGGCGCCGAATATGTGCTTGCCCTTGGGCGGCATGGCATTTCCTCCTACTATTTGGATTTGTAGGAAAAGTATAACACTTCGCACTCTTCCTGTCAATAGGGGAAGAAAAAAAAAGACCGCGACGGTTCGCGGCCATACGGCGCGTTGACAAACGGGGTTTGTCCACGCGCTGAGCTTTTGGATATACGGATTCCAAAAAACGACTATTGCGAATTGAGGGGCAGCGCCCAGAGCCTCCCTCATCCCCCCTCAGTACCCCAATGGTTCCAGATCCAGCTTGAAGAGGACCTGGTTGATCTCGATGATGTCGTAGATCTTGTGGGTGATGCAGTATTCCACAACGATATCGGACTTGCTGGCGTGGGACAGGGCGAAGCCGGCCTTCATGAGAAGGTCGCGGGTCTGGGCCAGGTCCAGCTCCAGGGCCACGCAGAAGGCCAGCACGGTCTGCTTACCGGGCCGGTACTGGGGATTGTTTTTAATCTTATTGAACAGGCGGCGGTCGATATTGGCCCGCTTGTAGCACTGGGCGTCGGTGATGTGCTTTTCGTCTATGCGGCGAAGAAGCGCCTGGGAAAAGCTCTCGTCCACCTGGGAGAGCATGTCCTCCAGACTGGCGGAAAAGGCGGCGGTGTCCTCCATGGGGGCCGCGTCCCGGTAGGCCCGGGACATTGGCGCGGCGCTGTCGGGGAGCATATCGGGAATCTCGCGGGCGGAGCGGCGGTTCCTGTCCGTATGCTCGTCCACGTAAACGTCGTCTATATAGGACAACACGCGGGAGAACAGCTTGCCGCTTAATTCCAGCTCCTCCCGGCCGAACACCACGATATACACCGTCATGTCGTGATCCATGAGGAAGGCGGAAATGGCCTCCACGGCCACCCTCAGGGCGTCCGCCTTGGGACAGCCGTAGGCCCCGGCGGATATGAGGGGAAAGGCCACGCTCTCACAGCCGTGGCGCAGGGCCGCCATGAGGGAATTGCGGTAGCAGGAATACAGGGTCCTTTTTTCGCCCAGCCAGCCGCCATGCCATACCGGCCCCACGGTGTGGATCACGTAGCGGGCGGGCAGGCGGTAGCCCCGGGTGACCTTGGCCTCTCCCGGGCGGCAGCCGCCCAGGCCCCGGCACTCGGCCAAAAGCTCCGGGCCCGCGGCGGCGTGTATGGCTCCGTCCACGCCTCCGCCGCCCAGAAGGGTCTCGTTGGCGGCGTTGACGATGGCGTCCACCTGCATGCGGGTGATGTCGTTTCTCACAATGTCAAGGGGCATAGCTACCTCCTGTGATCTCGGTCAGCGGATGAACAGGGTCTCTTTGAGGGAACAGCATTTGTCCGCCAGGCACACGATCCACCCCTCCCGGCTGCGGGGCGGGCATGTCAGGTTCAGGGGCCACATGTGGGAGCGGATCACGTCCATCTCCCGGGTCGTCACACGGAAATGGGCCCGAGCGTTCATGGCCGCCGCGCGGGCGTGGTGAAAGCCGTGCCAGCGGGGATGGGCGGCTTTGTCGTGCCAGTCGTAGAGGTAAAAGTCGTGAAGCAGGGCCGAGCGGATCAGCGCCGTGGGGTCGCTGTGCAGGCCCAGCTTCTGGTCTATGGCCCAGCTGAGTCTGGCCACCCGCAGGCAGTGCTCCAGGGTGGTCACCCGACCGTGCTGAACGAAGCGGGCCATCCCGGCCACCGCCGGGTCCGACGCCAGGGGCCCTATGATCCGGTCAAACCGTTTTTTCGCTTCATCGGTCATGATCTTTAAGGTGTTTCCTTTTTTGCCGCATCATGGATTCGGGGGAACGGATCGCTTCGTCACTTCGTTCCTCGCACTGACAACGGGGCTTGGGCGTGATTTGGGGACGGCCCAAAGGCCCGCGAAGCGATCCCAATTCATCCCTTTGGCAAGTACAGTTGGCTGTCAAAACGGCGGAGACGCAGGGTCTCCGCCGCGGTCTATGGGTATTATGGCACGATATGCGCCTTTTGTCAACGGATTTACGCCGCCTGCCGGTCAAACAGCCTGGCCGCGCCACGCACCAGGATGAGGGCGCCCAGCACGGTGATGATGGTCTCAAGGAGCATATAGTTGCCATTGTAGACGATGCTGTAGAGCCAGGTGGGCATATCCGCCGCCCAGTCGTAGTACTCCTTGTAGCTGCCCCAGAGGAACACGCCGCTCAGGAAATGGCACACGAAGCGCAGGCAGCACACCACGGTCGTGCCCACGCACACGCCGGCGGTACGGTTTTTAAGGCCACGGCTGAAGAAGGAGGCCAGGCCCAGCACGGAGAAGGCGACGACGTAGTCAAGAAGGATGCAGGCGATCTGGGCCCCCAGGGTGGCGCAGTAGCCCACGTTCTTGATGCCCATGATCAGCTGGAGGATGCTGTGGGCGAAGGCGGTCATAAGGCCCCATTTGGTGCCGTGGCGGTAGCTCATCAGCACGATGGGCAGCATGGAGAACAGGGTCACGCTGCCGCCGAAGGGCATTTCAATGATCTTGATCATGGAGAGCACCGTGGCCACGGCGATCATCATGGCGCCCTCGGCCATCACGCGGGTGCTCATGGGCTTTCCGCCCTGGCTCTTTTTGCCCAGCAGGCACACGCCCGCCACGCCCAGCACCGCCAGAGCGGCCACTACGGCGTATACGTACCACTTGGCCTCTTTGAAATTCTCGAACGCCTTGTCCGCCCAGGTCTCCTTTTCCTCCTCCGCTTCCTCGGCGGCCTCGGTGGCTTCGGCTTCCGCGGTATCCGCGGCATCGGTCACTTCGGCTTCTACGGCGTCGGCGGTATCGGCGGCCTCTGTCGCCGCGGCGTCGGCGGCCTCGGTGACTTCGGTCTGTGCGGCGTCAGCCGCTTCGGTGACCTCGGTCCGGGCCGCTTCCTCGGCCAGCACAGGCAGGGCCGCCAGGGCCAATATCAGCGCGGTCAGGATCAGGGACAACAGCTTTTTCATATGGATCTCCCTCTTTCTTTGGTTCTATCGCATCGCCATATGGCGGATGACGCGCAAAAAAAGCGCCCGTTTCGCTCATGCAAAACAGGCGCCCGATATACTGGGCCTTCGCTTCACTCCCTACGCCGGCACTATCCGGATCAGGTGTTAGGGTTTATACGCCTTCGCGTAATTCTCAGCCTTTGGGCTCCCCTGTTCTGCGTATGCCTTCATTCTATGCTTTTTGGCCGGAATGTCAACCGGTTTTACGGGATTTTACGGAAAATACCCTTTTGTGAAACCTGCGGGGGCAAGGTCACGTCCCGCTCTTTTCCCGGCTCCGCTTTTCCAGCTCCACCATCAGCACCGCCCCGTCGCCGGGGGACACGCCGGGTATGCGCAGGGCCTGGCCCAGGGACGCTGGCCTGCGGGCGGAGAGCTTCTGCCGGGCCTCGATGCGAAGGGCCGACATGGCCATGTAGTCTATGTCCTCGGGCATGCGCCATTTTTCCATCCGCTCGAACTGGGCGATCTGCCGCTCCTGCCGCTCCAGATACCCCTGGTATTTGACGGCGATCTCCGCCTGCTCCCGGGCGTCGGCTGGATAATCGCAGGCCGCGCCCCCGTCCAGTGCGCACAGGGCGGAGAGGGTGGCGTCGGGACGGCGGAGGATGTCGGCCAGGCGGGCGCCCCTGCGGGCGTCGAAGGCCCGGCACACCGCCTCCCCGGCAGGCTCTGTTTCAAGGTATTCCTTGAGCTTTTCGGTGTTTTCCGCCTTTTTCTCCATGCGGCGGAGCCTGTCCTCCCCGGCCAGGCCCATGTCGTACCCCAGGCGGGTCAGGCGCAGGTCGGCGTTGTCCTGGCGAAGGAGCAGGCGGTATTCGGCCCGGGAGGTCATCATCCGGTAGGGCTCGTCCGCGCCCTTGGTGACCAGGTCGTCCACCAGCACGCCGATGTAGGCCTGGGACCGGGTGAGGGTGAAGGGCTCCTCCTCCTTTACGTAGCGGGCGGCGTTGATGCCGGCGAACAGGCCCTGGGCGGCGGCCTCCTCGTAGCCGGAGGTGCCGTTCAGCTGCCCCGCGCCGAAGAAGCCGGGCAGGTGTCGGGCCATGAAGTGCCCGTCAAGGCTGGTGGGATCGATGCAGTCGTATTCTATGGCGTAGGCCAGCCGCATCAGCTTGGCCCTTTCAAGGCCGGGAATGCTCTTGTAGATCTGCCGCTGCACCGTCTCCGGCATGCCCGTGGACAGGCCCTGGGCGTACCATTCGATGGTGTCCAGGCCCTCCGGCTCCAGAAACACCGGGTGCCGCTCCTTGTCGGCGAAGCGGACCACCTTGTCCTCTATGGAGGGGCAGTAGCGGGCCCCCACGCCGTGGACCCGCCCGCTGTAGGAGGGGGCCAGGTGGAGGTTGTCCCGTATGATCTTATGGGTCTCGGGGGTGGTGTAGGTCAGGTAGCAGGCCGCCTGGTTTTGAAGGGGCCGGTCCGTGAGGAAGGAAAAGGGGGTCACCGGCTCGTCGCCCAGCTGGATCTCCAGGCGGGAAAAGTCGATGGTGCGCCCGTCCAGCCGGGCCGGGGTGCCGGTCTTGAACCTGCGCACGGGAAAGCCCAGGTCCACGAGGGACTGGGTGAAGGCGTCCGAGCGGGTCAGGCCCTGGGGGCCGCTCTGCCAGGACACGTCGCCGATGAGGATCCGGCTGTTCAGGTACACCCCGCAGCAGGCCACCACCGCCCGGCAGAGGATCCTCTCCCCCGTCACCGTCTCCGCGCCGCAGACCCGGCCGTTTTGAGTGAGCACCGAGCGGATCTCTCCCTGCCTCAGGGTCAGCCGGTCCTGATGGTCCAGGGCCCTTCGCATCCGAAGCCGGTAGCGGAGCTTGTCCGCCTGGGCCCTCAGGGAATACACCGCCGGCCCCTTGCCCGTGTTGAGCATGCGGGACTGTATGAACGTGTCGTCTATGGCCAGGCCCATCTCCCCGCCCAGGGCGTCCACCTCCCGCACCAGGTGGCCCTTGGCGGTGCCGCCTATGGCCGGGTTGCAGGGCATCAGGGCCACCGCGTCCAGATTGAGGGTGACCATAAGGGTCTCAAGGCCCATCCGGGCGCAGCAGAGCGCGGCCTCGCAGCCCGCGTGGCCGCCGCCGATCACCAATACGTCGTATGCTTCCATGGCGCCTCCCGGGGGCCGTGCGCGGCCCCGTTTGGCTAAAGTATAGCACAGCATTGTGAAGATTAAAAGGCGTCCGGAAAAGAAACCGGCCCTCCCCTCGCCGAATATTTACCAATGCAACACAGGAACTTTTTGGTATTTTCAGGATACTAAATTGACATCGGATGGAAAGTATATTATAATATCATGGCGTGACGATATCCATCGCCACGCTTCCATCTGACCATTGTGTCGGGCATGACCCGAAAGAAAGGAAAAAGAAATGAATACCATGAAAAAGATCGCAAGCCTGATCCTGGTGGCGCTGATCCTGTGCGGCGCGGCCATGGCCGAATCCTCCCGGGGAGACCTCACCGACCGGTTCGCCGACGATTCCGTCATCGAGATCGACGGCGTGGAGTACCGCCTGCGCAAGCGGCTCACCACCCTGGTGGGCCTGGTGCTCAACGACAAGGACGGCTATTCCGCCGACAGCCGCGCCGAGATGATCGTGGCCGTGGCGGTGGACGACGACGAGCGCACCTTCGCCACCATCTCCATCGACGGCGGCTGCCAGGTGGAGTATAACGGCGAGACCGTGGCCCTGAGCGACATCTACGGCCTGGCGGGCGACAAGGAAAAGGGCGTCGCCGACACCCTGGCCGCCGTCAACGAGCTTCTGCCCGAGGGCGTGACCCTTGAAAGCTATCTGGCCTTCGAGGCCCACGGCCTGACCGCCCTGGACGGCGAGGAGACCTCCAACGAGTTCGACGAGGCCCAGTTCAAGGCCCGGGCCCGCGCCATCAAGAACGGCAGCGCCGCCAGCGAGTATTCCAATATGTACAGCGCCCTGGGCGAGTACATCCTCACCGACATGAAGAGCGGCGCCGTGATGAAGGTGGCCGACAAGGCCGATCGCTACACCCGCACCGGACTGATCGACATGCCCAGTCTGAACGAGGAAGGCGCGGAGGAGGCCGAGGACGCCCCCTTCACCCCCGACATGGACGCCCTGTGGCAGATCCTGATGCCCATCTGGTACGAAGTGAACCCCTGGTAATCCTCCTGGCCGGTCAGTACACGTAAGGGAGAAGCAGTATGCGCGAGAATGAGATCATGGTGCCGGTGGAGCCGGTGGAAGAAAACGCGGAAATGGAAGTGGATATGGTAGAGCTGTTCTACCATCTGCTGGAAAAATGGAAGCTCATCGCCCTGGGCGCCTTCGTGGGAGCGGTGCTGATGGCGGTATACAGCCTGTTTATCGCCACGCCCATGTACGAGGCCACCACCAAGCTCTATGTGCTCAACAACGGCGACTCCGCCATCAATCTGTCGGACCTGCAGATCGGCTCCTCCCTGGCCACGGACTATAAGGAAGCCTTTATGACCTGGGAAGTGGAGGAAATGGTGCTCCAGGAGCTGAACCTGGACTATGAGTACAAAGAGCTGGAGGACATGCTGACCATCCGCAACCCCAGCAACACCCGTATACTGGAGATCATCGTCAAGTCCGACGATCCCAAGGAGGCCCAGGCCATCTCCAACACCTACGCCGACTGCGCCAGCCGGTTCATTTCCGACATCATGCGCACCAGCAAGCCCTCCCTGTTCTCCGAGGCCCTGCTGCCCACCAAGCCCGTAAGCCCCAGAAAGACCCTGAACACCATACTGGGTTTCCTGCTGGGCGCCATACTGGTGGCGGGCGTGCTGGTGGTCCAGTTCCTGATGGACGATAAGATCAAGACCTCGGACGACCTGCGCAAGTACATCAACCTGCCCACGCTGGCCATCGTGCCCGTGAGCGGCGCGGGCGACAAGACCGCCGCCCCCGGCAAGAGGAAGGGAGGACGGGCCAAATGAACACGCTGGAATTCACCCGGTTTCGTGAACTGGAATACGCCGCCCAGGAGGCCATCAACACCCTGTGCACCAACCTCACCTTCGCGGGCGAGGACAAGAGGGTGATCATGGTCACCAGCTCCCACGCCCACGAGGGCAAGTCCTTTGTGACTCTCAACATCATGCGCACCCTGGCGGGCCTTGGCCACCAGGTGGTGCTGCTGGACATGGACCTGCGCAGATCCCAGCTGTTGTCCCGCTACCGGGTCAACGTGGAATCCGACACCAAGTACGGCATGTCCCACTATCTGGCGGGCATGTGCGAGGTGGACGACACCATATACTCCACCAACATCCGCAACGCCAGCGTGATCCCCGTGGGCCGCGAGGTGAGCAATTCCCTGGCGCTTTTGAGCAACAGCCGCCTGGACGCCATGATCCGGGAGCTGAGGGACAAGTTCGAGTTCGTCCTGGTGGACGCGCCGCCCGTGGGCCTCATCGTGGACGCCGCCGAGATCTCCAAGCACGTGGACGGCGTGCTGCTGGTGGTCAAGTACAACGAGGTCAGCCGCCGGGAGCTGGCGGAGGCCAAGCTGCAGCTGGAGCGGGCCGGGGCCAATATACTGGGCGCGGTGCTCAACGACGTGTCCTTCGACAGCCTGAGCAGCAAGCGGTACTACAACAAGGGATATTATTCCAGCTATGAGTCCGCTTCCGCCGCCGCCGAGAAGAAAAGCGCCTCCGGAAAGCTCAAAGCCAAATTGTTCGGGAAGTAATTCATGAAGGCATTTACTGACATCCATCACCACCTGCTCTATGGGATCGACGACGGGCCAAGGGCCAAAGTGGATATGTACGACATGCTGGACGCGGCTGGGAAGCAGCGGATCACGGACATCATCGTGACCCCCCACGCCACGCCCGGCGTGCATCGTTTTGATATCAAACAATTCAAAAGGGCGCTGACCATCGCCCGCACATATATCGACGTGGCGGGGCTGGAAATGCAGCTTCGCCCCGGGTGCGAGATCCTCTATACCCAGCAGACCACCCGTCTCCTGAAGGACGGGCTCATCCCCGCCATGGACGAC
>CADAGW010000001.1 GCA_902787475.1 uncultured Eubacteriales bacterium | reverse complement strand
CCGAAGGGCGGAAAATGGGATTCCAAAGGGACAATGTCCCTTTGGCGAGGAGTCTGAGGGGCGAACGGAGGCACCCGCCAGTGGCGGAATCGTGCCGTAGAGAGCCCAATGAGCAAAGGAGCTTTTGAATATACGGATTTCAAAAGCGACTATTGCGAATTGAGGATCGGGGAGGCCCCAGCGTCTCCTCGTCTCCCCTCGCCTCTCACCACGGCACGTGCTTGCGGCCGCGGAGGAGCTGGTTCTCCATCCAGCCGTTGCCGGCGAAGGGATCATTGTGGGTGAGAAGGTGGTCGTGGAGAAGGCGGCGCATGGCGGCGACGCGGTCAGAGTGCTCCGGCCGGTCGATGAGGTTCACCTTCTCGCCGGGGTCGGAGTCCAGATCGTAGAGCTCGTCCACGTCCGTCAGATTCCACACGTATTTGTAGCGGTCGTCCCGGATCATGCGGGTGGAATACAGGCCCATCTGCTGGCCCTCGCCGGTAGAGGACACGAAGGAGCGGGGGCAGGGGTTCTCGTCGCGGGACAGGGGCAGGGGCGCGCCGTGCTCCACCTCCTGGGCCGGAAGACCCAGCCAGCGGACGATGGAGGCGGGCAGATCCAGCACGTTGTATACGAAATCGTCCCGCACGGAGGGCGCCTTGCCGGGATAGCGAACCATGAAGGGCACCCGGCATATGTCGTCGTAGAGTACGTAGTGCTTGTCCAGCATCTGGTGACTGCCGCACATGTCGCCGTGGTCGGAGGTGAACACTACGATGGTGTCGTTCGCCTGACCCGTTTCCTCCAGCTTGGTGAGGATCCGGCCTATGGCGTCGTCCAGCTGGGACACCACCGCGTAGTACCGGGCCACCATCTGGGAGAAATCGTCCCAGGAGTAGCCGTCCGTGTCCCAGGAGATGGTCTGCTGGCGGTGGATGTAGGGCTTGTGGAAAAAGGTGTCGCCGTAGCCGTCCCACTGGTCCACGCCGGAGGGGGAATACATACTGGCGAAGGGCTCGCTGGGCCGGCAGGGGAGATGGGGCTCCTCGTAGTCCACCCAGATGTGCCAGGGCTTGTTCGCCGCGGCGAATTCATCGATCACCTGGCAGGCCTGACGGGCCATCCAGTGGGTGCCGGTGTCCTCCAGGGGGATGGGACTGGTGCACCCCAGCCAGCCGCCGGTAAAGGCCGCGTCGGCGTATTTGGATTTGAGAAGATCCTTGTGGCCCTGCCAGCTGACGTGCCGCTGGTAGCCGAAGTCCGCGGGCTTACAGGTGGGGGACACGTGAAAGCGGCCCAGGTAGGCCGTCTGATAGCCCATGTCCGGCAGGTGCCGGGTCCAGCACCAGGCGGGCTGTACCGTGGGGGTGGGCAGGGTCTTCATCTGGTCGTAGTTCCAGGAGGCCCCGAAGGAATCGGGATGCCGCCCGCAGAGAAGGGCCTGCCGGGCCGGGGCGCACACAGGCACAGGGGTGAAGGCCCGGGTGTATACCGTAGAGGCCGCGGCCAGACGATCCAAATTCGGGGTCTTCACCGGATGAAGACCCCGAAAACCGATCATGTCATGCCGCAGCTGGTCCGCGTTGACGATCAGCAGATTCATATCAGTACACCAGGGAGATGTCGCCGTGCATCGGGGGCAGAGCCTCGGGCACTACCAGCGCGCCGCCGTTCTCGTAGGACTTGATGGCCGCGAAGGTGTATTCCAGGGTGGCCAGGGCGTCCCGGCCGGAGGCACGGATGTGCTCGTAGGGCACCTTGTTGGTGATGTCCTCCAGGAACGCGCCGATGCGGTTGGGGAAGGTAGAGGAGAAGTCGCTGACGCCGTATTCCTTGGTCACGGGGGCGGGAGTGGCCTGGTTCATGGTGCCCCGCTCGGGGTCGTTGTTCTTGGGCTCCCACACGTGGAGCTTCTCCACGCAGTTCTCGATGGCGAAGGTGGACTTGGCGCCGCAGTGCTCATAGCTCCACCAGCCGCCGTAGCCGAACATGGCGTCGCCCCGCTGGCTGATCAGATAGCCCGTGCCGCCGTTGGCGAACTTCATGTGGATGGAGTTGATGGACAGCATGGGATCCTCGGCGGTCTGGCGGACGCCGGGCTTGTCCAGGAAGGCCTGAAGGGCCACCACGTCGCCGCAGAAGTAGCGCATCACGGAGAAGGGATGGGCGCAGAAGGCTTTCAGGTGAGAGTAGGGGGTCTGCCAGCGGGGAGAGCCGGGGCCCTTGTAGGAGTCCTGGGTGCCGTTGAAGCCCACCTTGTGGATGCAGTACACCAGCTCGCCCACCTTGCCGTCCTTCTGCAGCTGCTTGGCGTCGGCGGCGGGGCCGGTGAAGTAGTGGTTCAGGTCACAGCCAAGGTAGAGCTTTTTCTTGTTGGCGAAGGCCACCAGCTCGCGGGCGTCCCGCACGTCCGCGCAGATGGGCTTTTCCACCAGTACGTTCTTGCCGTAGTCCAGGGCGATCATGGCGGGCTCGAAGTGCATGGAGCCGTTGTCGTAACCGGAGGTGGTGACGGACACGATGTCGATCTCCGGCATGGCCTTGAGCATCTCTTCCTCGGAATAGAAGGCGGGCACGCCGAATTTCTCGGCGGCGGCGTCGGCCTTTTCCTTGACGATGTCGCACACGGCGACCAGCTCGGCCAAATCGTTGTTCTTGTAGCAGGTGGCGTGGGTATTGCCGATACCGCCCATACCCACAACAGCGGTCTTGAGAGCCATGATGTTGTCCTCCTTTATGTGTGTTCCTGTTGCTTGAACTGCGTGGGGGATATGCCCAATTCCCGCTTGAATTCCCGGGAAAAGTGGGACAGGGAGTGAAAGCCCACCCGCTGTGCCGCCTCCGAGGCGGATATGCCCTGGCCCAACAGCTCCATGGCCCGGGCGATGCGGAACCGGCGCAGGTAGGTGAGGGGGGTGATGCCCGCCATGAGCTTGAACTGGCGGGTCAGGTAGTCCGGGGACACGCCCATTTCCCGGGCCAGGCCGCTCATGGTGATCTCCTGGTCGTACATCCGGTCGATATAGGCCAGAGTGGGGGTGACGTAGCCCGCGTAGAGCGCCGTGTCGCCGTAGAGGCCCCGCCGCTCGGACACCCGCACGTATTCGCACAGGAGCTGGCCCAGCAGGCTTTCAACAGACGTTTCCCAGGCCGTGGGCCGGGATTCAAGCTCGGCGAGGATCCGCTCCAGAAGCCGGGTCACCGCCTTTCTCTCGCTCAGGTCCAGATGGGCCCGGGGCAGGGGCGAGGCGGCCAGCAGGGGATGGGAGCGCAGGCGAGCGGGCACACAGCCCTCGCCGAAGAGACAGTTGTACAGCTCCACCGCCCGGCTGCCCAGGTAGCGGTGGCTCTGGCCAGGGCGGATCAGGAAGAAGTCGCCCTCGGTGAGCAGGGTCATTTGGTCGTCGCACTCGTGCAGGCAGAAGCCGGAGCGGACGTAGACCATTTCGTATACCTCGTGGCTGTGCAGGGACACCCCGGCGTGGTTGGCGCTCATGACCAGCACCTGGGGGTCGCCGGGATGGTAGTCCCTGCACAGGGAGGCCCAGGTCATGACGTTCATTCGCCGTACATTTCCTTCAGGTAGACCACCTTGCCGGTGTCCAGGGAGCGGATGGCGGCGTGGATCACCTTTTGGGCCTCCAGGCCCTGGCGGCCGCTGCCGTCGATGTCCTCGGGCTTGTCGCCCCGGTCCACCTGGCGCACGAAGGAGCGGATACGCTCCCGGAAGGTGTCGTCGAAGTTGGCGTAGCCGCCGAATACGGGGTTGGTGTAGACCCGCTTTTCGGGGTTGCCGGCGGGGTAGAGGGTGGCCTCCCGCCACATGTCCTCAAACACCAGCCGGCCCTTCACGCCCGCCACCTCGCACCGCTCCATGGGATGGCCCCGGGCGATGTCGTAGGAGGAGGTGAGATGCCCCACCGCGCCGCACTCGAATTTCATGTTGATGGAGGCGGTGGACCATATGGTCCTGCCCGGCGCCTTCATGGCGAAGCACTGCACGGCCTCCACCGGGCCCATGAAGTAGCGGATGATCTCGCAGGAGTGGGGGTTCAGAGCCTTTAAGTGATAGTAGGGGGACTCGAAGTCCTGGGGCTTGCCGATCCACAGGGCCATGTTGCAGAACAGAAGGTCGCCGATCAGGCCCTCGTCCTGCCACTTCTTGGCCGCCCGGGCGGCGGGGGTGAAGCGGTGGTTGAAGTCCAGGGCGAAGCAGCGGTTCATCTTCTCCGCCATGTCCACCATCTTCTGCCCGTTCTCGATCAGGTTGCTGATGGGCTTTTCGCACAGCACGTGGCAGCCCGCCTCCAGGGCCTGCATGGTGGGCAGGAAGTGATCGGAGGAGTATTCGTAGCCGCCGGTGGCCACGCTGACCAGGTCCGGCTTGAGCTCCCGGAGCATGGTGGGGGCGTCCAGGTAGTAGGGCACCTGGAAGCGCTTGGAGGCGGCCAGGGCCCGGTCCTCCCGGATGTCGCACACGCCCACCAGATCCACCAGGTCGTCCTCCTGGTAGATGCTGGCGTGGAGGTTGCCGATGTGGCCAAGGCCTATGACACAGACTCTGAGCATAAGGGCCTCCTTACTTTTTCTTGTTGGCCGCCTGCAGCTTCACGGCCTCGGCAATGCCGCCGATGTATTTGCCCTCGTAGGCTTCCTTGGAGGAGGCGAAGGGGCCCTCGGGACGCAGGAAGTTGCGGTAGATGGGGGCGGTGCGGCCCACTTCCTTTTCCCGCTTGTCGATCCAGGCGTACATCCGCTTTTTGAGACATTCCACCATCTCCGGGCACTCGTCGGCCAGGTTGTGGTTCTCATCCGGATCGGTGATCAGGTTGTACAGCTCCACCTGGGGCTTATAGTGGAAGTCCGGCTCCAGAGACACCATCAGCTTCCACTCGGGGGTGCGCCAGCCGTGCTTGCGCATCCAGGTGCACTCGGTGATGTAGAACTCCGGCTCCGGCGTGCGCTCCTGGCCGCGGACCAGGGGCATGAGGCTCCGCCCGTCAAAGGGCACGCCCGCGTCGATGCCCATGATGTCCAGAAGCGTGGGGGTCACGTCCTTGAGCTGGCAGTAGTCGTCGATGCGCACGCCCTCGGGCAGGTGGCCCTTCCAGCGGATGATCAGCGGCACCACCAGGGTGCAGTCGTACATGCCGTGATGATCGAAATAGCAGTCGTGGTCGTAGAGGGTCTCGCCGTGGTCGGAAACGAACACCACGATGGTGTCCTCCTCGAGGCCCAGGTATTTGAGCCTGGAGAGGATCTGCTGTATGCAGGAGTCCATATACGCCACGGCGGCGTCGTACTGGCCGATGACGTATTCGGGGTTGGTGCAGCCCTGGGGTACCCAGGAGCCGATGTAGTCGCCGAAGGGCTTGAAGTCGTACACCTTCTGCATCCGCTTGTCGTTGGGGTCGAAGGCGTCGCCCTGGAAGAACATGTCCTGGAAGGGCTGGGGCGGCAGATAGGGGGAGTGGGGATCCATGTGGCGCAGGAACAGGAACCAGGGCTTGTCCTGGGCGGCCAGACGGTCCAATTCGGGAATGGCCACGGCGTTCAGGGCCTCGGCCTTGTGAGCCCGCATGTCGTCCCGGTCCGGGCCCCAGCCGGGGAAGTCGATGTATTTGTCGTAGCCCCGGCCCGCGGCGTTCCACTCGAAGCCCACGCAGGTGGTGGTGTAGCCCTCCTTGCGGAGCATTTCGGACAGCACGGGCACCCCCTCCACGATGTGGCTCTGGGACAGGCCCACCACGTCGGTGCCGAAGCAGTCCCGGCCGGTGAGCATGTTGGAATAGCCGGGGGTGGTGGGGATGTGGGGGGAGAAGCATTTATTGAAGGTGACGCCGCCCTTGGCGTACTCGGTGATGTGGGGGGTGGTGAGGCGGCCGTAGCCGTAATGACTCATGTGGTCCCGGCGCAGGCTGTCGATGCCGAAAAAGAGCAGGTTGGGTTTCTTGCTCATAGCGGTTCCTCCTCCTTAAATGTCATATATGGCCGGATCCTGCACGCTGACCCGGCGGCCCTGACGGGCGGAGAGATAGCAGGAGAGCACCAGCCGCAGCGTGTCCCGGCCCTCCCGGGCGGTGCATATGGGATCTGCGCCCGCCAGGAAGCGGGCAAGGGGCTCCGCCTGCCAGCCCAGCCGCGGGCCGTGGGAGTCGGGGCTGGGGATGCCGCTGTCGGTCCAGTCCTTGTCTCCCTCCCGGTACCATTTGAGGCCGGGCATATTGCCTGGCCGGGGCAGCCGGGCGGAGGGATTGTCGCCGAAATACTGCTGTATGGAGCCCTTCTCGCAGTACACCTCGGTGGTGATCTCGGAGGCGCAGCAGGTGAAGGAGCAGGAGATCTCGGCGATGAGGCCGTTTGAATATTTGAACAGGGCCACCGCGTTGTCGTTGACCACCGCGGGATCGAGCATGGTGCTCATCTCGCAGGACACGGTCTCGGGCATGCCGAAGATCCACAGCATCAGGTTGATGGGATGGGCGGAGTCGTCGGCGAATATGTCCCGGTTCATGGCCGGGTCGCAGTGCCAGGTGGAGCCGAAGTTGGCCCAGGTCTGGGTGGGCAGGGAATGGCGGCGGCGGAACAGGCAGGTCTTGCCCAGCTCCTCTCCCGCGATCATGTCCTTCATGCGCTGGTTCTGGGGGTCGGTGCGCATCTGCCAGGCCATGGTGAAGCGGACGCCGTTTTTCTCCACCGCGTCCACGATGCGGTCGGCCTCGGCCATGGTGAGGGCCATGGGCTTATAGAGGATGATGTCCTTGCCGGCCCTGGCCGCGGCCTCCACAAGGGATGCGTGGTGCCCGGTCTCGGAGGTGATCAGTACCGCGGAAATGCCGGAGGAGAGGATCTCCTCCAGCGAAGAAAAACAGGGGATGCCGAAATCACGGCAGCTGGTCCGGGCACGGGTGGGATCGTGATCCCAGCCGCCCGCTACCTCTACGCCGTATTCCGGATGATCCAGCCACTGCCTCACGATGGCGGCGCAGTGGCCGTGGGCAAAGCCCAATATGCCTGTGCGTATCATAGAGCGCCTCGCCTGTCAGCGGCCGCCCAGGAAGCGGAGCACGGCGTTCATGTAGCCGTAGCTCTCGGACGCCACGGCCTGAGCCTCGGCCAGGGTCTGGTCGGGTCCGATGACCTCCAGGCACACGGGTCCCTGATAGCCGGTGCTGACCAGGGCCTTGAAGTAGCCCACCAGGTCGATATCGCCGCGGCCGCAGGCCTGCAGGGCGGGCAGTCCGGGATTGGGGCCGGGGCCCTTGCAGTCGCGGATGTGGATGTGCTTCACCCGGGAGATCACCTGGGGCAGGGCCTCCTCGGGCTTCTCGCCGGCCCGCCAGATGTGGCTGGGATCCATGTCCACGCCGAAGGAGTCTTCCTTGATCTCGTTCATGGCACGCAGGGTGGTGGGGGTGTCGTGTATGGCGCAGCCCACGTGGGCCTTGCAGCACAGGGTCACGCCGTATTCGGCGGCCATCCTGGCCCGGGCGGTCAGGGTGGCGATGGAGGTCACCACGTCCTCTTCCACGTCGGCCTTGCCGCCGGGGCCCACGTTCACCACGGGCACGCCAAGCTCCTTGGCGGCCTTGAAGGCCAGACGCAGGCGATCCTCGTCCAGAGACGCCACTTCCATGGACAACAGCTCCATGCCGGTCTCGGCCTGGGCGGCCTTCACCTCGTCAAGATTCCAGTTGTCCAGATCCAGGTGCTCACACATGCCCTTGATGGCGGAAAGCTCCACGCCGTCGTATCCGGCCCGCTTGATGGCCTGCATGGCCTCCAGAACGCTGAAGGGCTTGAAAAGAACCGTATTGACGCCAAGTTTCATGGAAATGTCCTCCTGTCATATGTTTTTGTGAAATCCGTGCCATACTCTTCACAATACCAATGCCATTATACAGCGAATGCGCAAGACTTTCAAGCCTTGCGCAAAAATAATGCGGTTTAGTGCGGATTTGTGCAAATCCTGTGATAAATCGGTCAAGAATCGTTCCGCGACAGGAGTGGCGTGAGCTGGCCGTGATACAGCACCGCCAGCCGGTGAAGGGGCCGGGTGAGGGCCACGAACAGAAGCCTCGCGTCCCGGGCATCGTCGGCGTAGCGGGCGGGACTGGCGTCGGATATCATCACCGCGTCGAACTCGAAGCCCTTCACGTGGGCGGCCTCCGTCACCCACAGCCCCGCGGCGTAGGTGTCCTGGTCAAGGTCCAGAAGGGGCCAGCCAAGGCGCTTGGACAGGGCCTTGGCCTCCTTTTCGTCCCGGGCCACCAGGGCGATGCTGCCCATGCCCTCCTCATGCCACCTTTGGGCGGCGGAGAGTATGGCCGCGTCCTGCTCCTCCGGGCCCAGGAAGGAGGCAAAGAGTGGCGCGGGCCCGTGGCGGAGCACCGGGCGCACCTGGCCCTGGCCGGGCACGGGGTGCCGCCGGGCGCAGGTGAGGGCGGTCTCCATGATCTCCACGGTGTTGCGGTAGCTCACCTCCAGATGGTGGGTCACGCAGTCGCCGTGGAATACGCCGTCCGTCACCTCCCGCCAGTCGGCTATGCCCCGCCAGGAGCGGATGCCCTGCATGAGATCTCCCACGGCGGTGAAGGTGGCCTGGGGCATCATGCGGCGCAGAAGCTCGAACTCGGCGGCGGAAAAGTCCTGGGCCTCGTCGATGACCACGTGAGATATGTCCAGCCGGGGCCGTTCGGTGTGACGAAGGTCGATAAGGCCCAGAAGGGCCGCGTCCTCCCGGGTGGGTTTGCCGAGGGAGAGAGACTGCCGGGCCGCCTCGCCGGGGAGGCCTGGTTCGTCCTTCAGGCTCTCCCAGAACCCGGTCAGCACCAGGGCGGGGGAGAGGGACGGGAACCGGGCCATGGCGCTCTTTACATAAGTCCTGGCCTTTTCCTTGGCCTCGGCCTTTCTCAGGTCCCGGCTTGTGAAAAGAGACCGCATCCTCTGGGCCCGCTCCTGACCAGGCGGGGTCATCCTTTCCAGCAGGTCGCTTCGCCGGTCACATTCGTCGTCCAGCCAGGAGAGGGTCTTTTGAAGGCCGTCCTTGAGCCTTCGGGTCAGCTCCTTTTCAAATTCCTTTTTGCGCCGGTCCAGGGGGAAGGGCTTTTCCGCCTCCAGCAGGAAGGCGCGGGCCTGGGCGTGGTCAAAGAGCAGGGCCGGGCCGAACTTGAATATGCCCTCCGGGGGAAAGCGGTCCTCAAATCCATCGAGATAGGCGTCCAGCCTCTTGACGCAATCCATGCTGCCCTTCCAGCCCCCCTCGGGGCTCTCCGGGGCGTCCTTGAGACGGGGCAGGGCGGCGCCCATCCGCTCCGACAGGAAGCGGATAAAGGTGCTCTCCCGCACGTCCTCCACGCCCAGGTCGGGCAGTACCCCGGATATAAACCCCAGAAACAGGGGGTTGGGGGCCAGGATCAACAGGCGCTGGGGGGTGAGGCGGCTTGAAAAGGCGTAGAGCAGGTAGGCGATGCGGTGCAGGGCGATGGTGGTCTTGCCAGAGCCCGCGGCCCCCTGCACCACCAGGTTGCGGGAGAGGGGGTAGCGGATGACGAAATTCTGCTCCGCCTGTATGGTGGTGACGATGTCCCGAAGCCTGTCGCCGGTCATTTCCCCCAGCACGGACTGAAGATAGGCGTCCTGGGAGGCCACGCCGGTGTCGAATATGGCCTTTAACACCCCGTCCTCCACGGTGAGCTGGCGCTTCAGGGTCAGTTCGCCCTCCACCCGGCCCTCCGGGGTCTCGTAGCGCATGGGGCCCACCTGGCCGGAGTAGTAGAGGTTGGCCACCGGCGAGCGCCAGTCGGACACCTCCACCTCCAGCGTGCCGGAGCGGATCACGCCCCAGCGGCCGATGTAGTGGGTCTCCATTTCCCCGCCCCGGGGGATAAAGTCCACCCGGGTGAAGTAGGGCCTCTTTTGGGCCATGTCCAGCTGATGGCTCAGCTGTCGGGCCCGGGCAAAGAGCATTTCTCTAAGGGGCAGGGCGTCCGGGTCGAACCGGCGGGCCGTGTCCAGGTTCCTTTGGGCCCTGTCCAGCTCGCCCGCGGCCACGCGCCTTTCCTGGGCCACGACGGACAGGGTGCTTTCAAGGTGCGCCTGCTCCTCGCGGGCGGCGGGGTGACGGATGTCCATATGTGCCTCCTTATGATTGCAAAACGGCGGCGGGGGTGATATAATGGGTCGGGAATCAGAAACACGGAGGTGGAGTCAATGTTTGCGTTCGATCGGGAAGCGTATGAAAAGAAGGTCAGCTGGTTTACCCAGGCCCGGTTCGGCATGTTCATCCATTGGGGACTGTACGCCATTCCCTCCCGGGGCGAGTGGGTGCGCAGCATAGAGCAGATGCCGGAGGAGGCGTACATGCCCTTCTTCCGGGAGTTCAATCCCGTGGACTACGACCCCAAGGCCTGGGCCCGGGCGGCCAAACGGGCGGGCATGAAATACGCCGTGCTCACGGCCAAGCATCACGACGGCTTCTGCCTGTTCGACAGCAAGTATACCGACTTTAAGTCCACCAATACCCCCTGCGGGCGGGACCTGGTGCGGGAATATCTGGACGCCTTCAGGGCGGAGGGCCTGAAGGTGGGCCTGTACTATTCTCTTCTGGACTGGCATCATCCGGACTATCCCCACTACGGCGACAGGAACCATCCCCTTCGGAATGACGAGCGGGAGAAGGACGTGCCCCGGAACTTCGACAACTATCTTGACTATCTCCACGCCCAGGTGGAGGAGCTGTGCACGAACTACGGCAAGATCGACATATTCTGGTTCGATTTCTCCTATGGCGATCTGACCGGCGAGGCCTGGCGGGCCACCAAGCTGGTGCGCATGATCCGCTCCCATCTGCCGGACGTGATCATTGACAACCGGCTGGAGGTCAGCGGCGAGGGCTTTGGGTCCCTGGTGACGGAGCATCCCAGCGAGTATTCCGGCGACTTCGTGTCTCCCGAGCAGATCATACCCGCCGACGGAATACGGGACGAGGCGGGCCGCCCGGTGGTGTGGGAGGCCTGCGTGACAATGAACAACCACTGGGGCCACTGCGAGCAGGACAAGTTCTTTAAGTCCGGCGATATGCTGGTCAAAAAGCTGGTGGAGTGCGTCAGTAAGGGCGGGAACCTGCTGGTGAACGTGGGCCCGGACGCCCGGGGCCGGATCCCCGCCGAGTCCCTGGCCATACTGGAGGACGTGGGCAAGTGGATGGACATAAACAGCGAGAGCATATACGGCTGCGGCCTGTCCGGTCTGCCCAAGCCCGACTGCGGGCGCATCACCCGCAGGGGCGATACCCTCTATTTCCACATCATGGAGCCCCAGATCACCTACGTGCCCCTGCCCGGCGTGCCCCGGGACAAAATCGACAGCGTCCGGCTGGTCAAGAGCGGCGCGGAGCTGCCCGTGGTGTCGGACTGGATCACCAATAACTATCCCGACGTGTCCTTCGTGTCCCTGGGCCCCGATCCCAGACTGCCCGATCCCACGGATACCGTGATCAGGGTGAAGCTGAAGGATTGATAGGGGAGGGGAGGGAGGCGCTGAGGCCTGTGCGATCCTCAATTCGCAATAGTCGCTTTTGAAATGCGTATATTCAAAAGCTCCTTTGCTCATTGGGCTTTCTCCGGCACAATTCCGCCACTGGCGGGTGCCTCCGTTCGCCCCCTCAAACTCCCCGGCTTAAGGGCCATAGGCCCTTAAGAATCCCTTCTTCCGCCTTCGGCGGGGACGGTATTATTCTCTGCACGATTCCGGCGCAGGAGATCCTGCCCGGGTATGTGCGGGGATGAAATCGAGTGGGGACGGATTGCTTCGTCGCTTCGCTCCTCGCAATGACACAGATGGGCCGCTATGCCCCGTGCCTGTCATTGCGGGGAGGCCGTATGGCCGACGCGGCAATCCGTTTTCTTTCAGGCATCTGGTATGGCTGTGACTGCCTGACCGGCTCCAATATATGGCCGGTCAAGCGGATCGGAGTGCGCGGCAGCAGGTGGGTCCGGGCACTGCCCGGGGGACAGAAAACGCTTCCGTTGAATACGGAAGCGTTTTTACTGTGCCGTCATTATTTGGCCTGGGCTTCGTCCACCTTGATGATCTGCTCTCCATCGTAGTATCCGCAATTCTTGCAGACGCGATGGCTCAGCTTCATTTTCTGGCACCGGGGGCACTTGACGATGCCCGGCAGCGACAGCTTCCAATGCGCAGAGCGGCGGGTATCCCTGCGCGCCTTGGATGTTTTCCCCTTCGGAACGGCCATGGTTCACACCTCCTCGTCCTCTATCCGCAATTCACTCAATGCCGCAAATGGATTGGGCTTTGTATCGCCCTCCCGGCATGAACAGCGCGTCGTGTTGAGATTGGCACCGCAATGGGGACAGAGCCCTTTGCAGTCCTCGCTGCACAGAAACCGCATGGGCAGCTCCAGCAGCAATGCTTCCCGGGCGTAGGGCATCAGATCCACCTGATAACCCTCCAGAGGATACTCGTCCTCTCCCTCCCTGGCACCGGGCGTAAACAGCGCGTCGGCCTGACAGGAAATATCCTGCGTGACCGGCTCCAGGCACTTGGCGCATCGGGAGGTGACCTTGCCCTCGATATGCGCGCGCACCGTCACCGCGCTTCCGCTGCCCACATACTCTCCCTCGCAGCGCACGGGGGAAAAGGACACCGGATCGTCCAGCACCACCATGGGCGGGATCAGGATCTCCGCCTGGAAGGGGTAACTCTGTCCAGGATTGGCCAGAGCCGTGGAAACATTCAGACGCATTGCTCTCCCTCATTACGAGCCTATCTATTATAGCCTTTTCAAGGCCCATTGTCAAATTATATTTCCTTTATGTCCGTGTGTCAAGTCCATTTTTGTTAGGGATGGGAAAGATCGCCAAAAATCACGGGGGACAGGGGAAAGGGGGCGTTTCTTCATCATATCACCCTTGACAGGCCGCCCGGCCTTTGCTACAATCAGAGGCATCAAGGAGGATGGAAGCATGAAGAAACTGTGGATCGCGGCGCTTCTGATCGCCGCTTTGGCACTGGCCGGCTGCTCCGCCGTCGGCACCCAGCCGGACCCGGAGGCGACGCCCCTGCCGCCCCTGACCGCCCGCATGTTTGAGACCCGGGACGAGGCCTTCGCCATGTATGACCAGGTGACCTTCTCGGACACCCTGGAAAGCCTCACCGAGCGCTTCGGCGAGCCCCGGGTGGAGACCAGCGACAACGGATCCGCCTATTACTGGAACGACGGCACCTGCGGCGTGGCCGTGGTGTTTTTCGAGAACGGACGGATGCGCAGCAAGCTGGTGGACTTTGAGGACATTCGCCAGTTCGGCAAGGTGTCCGGGGCCAAGGGGCTTGACAACATCATGAGCATGAGCAAGGACTTCGACCTGACCAGCGTGAGCCTGATGCTGGGGGCCGAGGGCGTGGAGATGATCCGGGTGGCCCAGGATTCCAGCGCCAACCCCGACTTCAACGTGGGCTATATATGGGCCAACGAGGAGGGCCAGGCCGCCATGGTGCTGTTCAACAAAAAGGGCACCATCGAGCAGGTGAGCTATTCCCTGGATAAAACCGAATGATCTGATCCCCAAGCGGCTGGCGCGCATCGCGCCGGCCTTTTTTATTTCTTCATGCACTGGGCCGCGGCGAGGAGGGCTTCTTTTTCGTTTGGCACCTGGCCCTTCATCACCGCCTCCAGGAGAGCATTCAGCGCCCCGCCCAGCGCCGGGCCGGAAAAGCCCAGGCTGGTCAGATCAGACCCCGTCACCGCCATATCCCGCACCCGCCACACCCGGCCCTGCTGCTGGGCCGTATGCAGGTGGCCAAGGCACATATCCGCGTCCTCGCCCCGGGCCCGGGCCAGATCCAGCCGGTCGGAAAAGGTATCCTCCCCGCAGGCGGCCAGGAAGCGGAGCACCATCACCGGAGAGTCGGGCAGGGGCTCGCCCTCACACTCCCACAGCCGGGCGACCCGTTTTTTGAAGGTCCCGTCGGTCTTGAGAAAGGCGCACAGGGCCTCCGGATCCCGGCACAACAGGGCCGTGCGCAGGTCGCTTCTGGCGGGCAGAAGATCCCAATAGCCCAGCATGGCCGCCCGACTGGTGTCCAGCCCCGGCATCCACCGGGCGAACAGATCGGCGTATTCGGTGAGGATCTGCCGGGAGGCGGGGGCGGTCACCAGCTTTTTCCACTCGGCGAAGATCCGCTCGGCGGCCACGGCGGCCATAAGAGACGCCTTTTCCCGCAGGGCCAGGGCCGTGCCGGACTCGATATCGAAGCCGAACCGGGCGGCGAAGCGCAAAGCCCGCAAAAGCCGCAGGGCGTCCTCCTCGAACCGCTCCCGGGGCTCGCCCACGCACCGTATGAGGCGACGGGCAAGATCCTCCTGCCCGCCGAACCGGTCCACAAGGCCCCTCTTGGGGGAATAGGCCATGGCGTTTACGGTAAAGTCCCTGCGCATCAGGTCCATTTCAAGGGCCCGCACGAACCGCACCGACTCCGGGCGGCGGTGGTCAAGGTACGGCCCGTCCAGCCGGTAGGTGGTCACCTCCACATTCTGCCCGCCGCTTCGGACGGTGAGGGTGCCGTGCTTCAGGCCCGTCTCTATGACCCGCATGCCGGAAAAACAGGCCCGCATCTCCTCCGGCGTGGCCGCGGTGCACACGTCCCAGTCCCCGGGCGTGACGCCCAGCAGGCTGTCCCGCACGCATCCGCCCACCACAAAAGCCTCGAATCCGTGGGATTCGAGGCGGTCAAGGATATTGAGGGCGTATTCCGGCACTGCTATCTGCATGGCGAGATTCTCCCGGGCCGCCTGCGGATCGAGCCGCAGGAAGGCCAGCTTCATGTCCCCGCCCACAAACCGAATGGTGATGGCGTGCTCGCCCCCGGGCAGGGTCGGGGGCAGGGCATATTCCGTATGACCGTCCGTGACGGAAAAATACCAGGCGGCGGGGCATTCGCTGTCCGGCCCGATATGGATGTCCCCGGGCTTCAGTACGCTTTCATGCCGCTATCTGAGCGTATCCTCCAGAACGGTCAGCAGGGCGTCCCGCCCCTCCCCGGTCTCGGAGGAGAAGGGGATCACCTCCCAGGGCTGTACCAAGAGGCCCCGGCAGATGGCGGGGATGCTCCGGCCCTTCTGGGCGCCGGAGAGCTTGTCGGCCTTGGTGCCCACTACCGTGAAGGGCACGCCCAGGGCCCGGAGGTAGTTGGCCATCATGACGTCCTCCTGCCCCGGCTCCCGGCGCAGGTCGGCGAGGAGGAGCACTCGCTTTAGAAAGGGGGTGTCGTTAAAGTAGCCCTCGATCATGCCCGTCCAGCGCTTTTTCTCCTGCTGGGACACCTGGGCGAAGCCGTAGCCCGGCAGGTCCACCAGCATGAAGGTCTGATTGATCTCAAAGAGGTTGATCAGCCGGGTCTTGCCCGGGGTCTGGGACACCCGGGCCAGGCCGTTGCGGGAGCAGAGCGTATTGATCAGGGAGCTTTTGCCCACGTTGGATCGGCCTACCGCGGCGATCTCGGGCATGCCCCGGCCGGGATATTTGCCGTAGGCGGCCAGGGAGGTGACAAATGCGGCCTGCTTGATCTGCATCATGCCTGTTTCCCCATGTCCAGCACCACGCCCAGGGCCTGATCCACCTGGCTGATGAGGCGCACGTCCATCTTTTCCCGGATGTCGCCGGGCAGGTCCCGGAGATCCTTTTCATTGGCCTTGGGCAGGAGCACCGTGTCGATGCCCATCCTGTGGGCCGCCAGCAGCTTTTCCCGCACGCCGCCTATGGGCAGTACCCGGCCCCGGAGGGTCACCTCGCCGGTCATGGCCACGTCCTGTCGGGCCGGCGCGCCGGTGATGGCGCTGACCATGGCGCAGGTCAGCGCCACGCCCGCGGAGGGGCCGTCCTTGGGCACAGCGCCCTCGGGCACGTGGATGTGAAGGTCCCGGGTCTTGTAGAAATCGCTCTGTATGTGCAGATCGTCCGCCCGGGAGCGGATGTAGCCCAGGGCCGTGCGGGCGGATTCCTTCATCACGTCGCCCAAGAGGCCCGTCAGGTTCACGGCTCCCTCGCCGGGCATCACGGCCACCTCGATGGGCATGGTGGTGCCGCCGGCGCTGGTCCAGGCCAGGCCGTTGACCACGCCGGTCTCGGGCTCTTTGTCCGGCTCCATGTCGAGGAACCTGGGCGCGCCAAGATAGTCCACCAGGGATTCTGGCGTCACGGTGATCTTTTTGCGCTCCTCCTCGGGCACATCCACCAGGGCCATGTCCACCTTGCGGCAGATGGCCGCCAGATCCCGCTCCAGATTGCGCACCCCGGCCTCCCGGGTATAGCCCTCGATGAGGGAGCGGATGGTCTTGTCATGTAAGGACACCATGGACCGGGTCAGCTTGTGCTCCTTCAGCTGCTTGGGCCAGAGGTGCCGCTTGGCGATCTGCACCTTCTCCTCCAGCGTGTAGGAGGGCACCTCGATCAGCTCCATACGGTCCAGAAGGGCCGCCGGGATGGTGTCGGTGGTGTTGGCGGTGGCGATAAAGAGCACCTTGGACAGGTCGAAGGGGGCGTCCAGGAAGTGGTCGGTGAAGGTGGCGTTCTGCTCCGGATCCAGCGCCTCCAGCAGGGCCGAGGCCGGATCGCCCCGGTAGTCGGAGGCCAGCTTGTCGATCTCGTCAAAGAGGAACACCGGGTCGCAGGTGCCGCACTGGCGCAGGGCGGCCATGATCCGTCCGGGCATGGCGCCGATATAGGTGCGCCTATGGCCCCGGATCTCCGCCTCGTCGTGGACGCCGCCCAGGGACATGCGCACGAATTTGCGGCCCAGCGCCCGGGCCACGGAGGAGGCGATGGAGGTCTTGCCCACGCCGGGGGCGCCGACCAGGCAGAGTATGGGCCCCCGGAGGCTCCCGGTCATGGCCCGGACCGCCAGGTATTCAAGGACCCGCTCCTTCACCTTTTCAAGACCGTAGTGATCCTTTTCCAGCACCTTTCGGGCCCTGTCGATGCGGATCTCCCCGCCGGTGGTCTTGCCCCAGGGCATGGCCAGCATCTGCTCGATGTAGTTGGAGGATACGTTGGTCTCAGGGGTGCCCGGCACCATGCGGCTCATGCGCTGGATCTCCCGCTGGGTCTTTTCCCGGGCCTCGTCGTTCATGGGGGTGTTTTCCAGCTGCTCCAGATACCTCTCGCACTCCAGGGCCTCGTCGTTGCCAAGCTCTGTCTGTATGGCCTTGATCTGCTCTCTTAAATAGTATTCCCGCTGGTTTTTCTCCATGCTGGCGTTGACCTTGGCCTCGATCTCCCGGTCCAGCCGGGCGATCTCCACCTCCCGGGTCAACAGCTGGGTAAGCAGGGTCAGCCTCTGGAAGGCGTCCCGGCATTCCAGAAGGTTTTGCCGGCTGGCCAGGTCGTTTATGGCATGCTGGGCGATCATGTCGGTCAGCTTGCCCGCCTCGCCCACGCCGTCCAGGGCGTCCATCAGCTCTCCCGGTGTCTGGCCCCGTATGGCGCACACCTCGCGGAACAGCTCCCGTATGCGCCGCATGTGGGCCTGGCGCAGAAGCTCCGGCCCGCTTTCGATCTCCTCCATGGGCAGGAAAGACCCCACCATGTAGTCCGGCCGGTTGGACACGGAGAGAAGAAGCACCCGCCTCATGCCCTCGCACAGCACCCTCACCGTCTCGTCGGGCATGCGGATCATGTGGCGCACGGCGGCCACCACGCCCACGGTGTACAGATCGGTCTGCTGGGGGTCCTCCATGGCCGGATCCCTCTGGCACACCAGGAGCATCTGGTGCTCCTCGCCCGCCATGCTGGCCGCCAGGGCCGCCAGGGACCGGGGCCGGGCCACGTCCAGGAAGGCGGTGTTGTTGGGAAAAATCAGCATCCCCCGGAGGGGGAGAAGGGGCAGCTGCTCCAAAACTTCATTGGTATTCAAGAATCATTGTCCTCCGAAATCAGATACGGATATTATACAATCAATGAATGTTAAAATCAAGCCGGATACGGGTGTGAATAAATAGAAATGAGCCCGTCAGCGCTTTTCCGTAAAGAGCATGGAGTGCCCGGGCAGGGGTTGGGCCCGGATCACGGGGTCTGTGTAGATCCTGCCGTTTTGATCCACGGCCTCGGGCCATGGGTTGTACACCTGCACCACATTGCCCTTTTCGCTCTTGATCCGTATGTAGTTTACCATGCCGCCCTCGCAGGCCGCGTCCACCAGCAGCGCGCCCCGGGCCCTAAGGGAGTGAAAGGAGGCCTTTTTGTGAAGATCCCAGCAGGGGAACACCTTTATGATGTCCCCGTGGCCCCACATAAGGCACTCGTCCACCACGGCGTAGAGGGAGAAATTCTCCACCCATATGCCCATGCGGCTCATGAAGTCCACGTCCACGTCGTCGGGGTAGCGGCCCCCGGTGAGGGTGACCCGGTCCGCGCAGGCGCCGTTTGGCATGGCGCAGTAGCGCACGTGGCGCTTGAAGGCCTCCAGGTCTATGCACCCCAGCCGGGCTCCGATCAGGTGGTAGAACACCAGGTCGTTGCCGCCCTCGTTGTAGTGGTGCCGCCAGGAATTTTCCGCCAGGGCCATGTCGTCTTCTCCCGCGGTCAGGGCGTCCACGTCCTCCCCGGGGAAGATCTGCATGAGGTTCGCCGGGCAGTTGTAGATCACCCTGTCCGGATCCTCGTTTGCCGTGCTCACATACACCTCCCCGAACCGGCCCAGGGCGGTGGGGTAGTCCGGAAAATGATCGAGGATGCGCCGGGCGGAGGCGGAAAGCTCCGCTTCTTTTTCCTCCAGGCCCAGGTCGCGTATGGCGGTGAGGAGGGCATGAAGCACGAACTTGGTCAGCGCCAGATCCACCGCCCCGTCCAGATTGAGGCGGAAGCGCTCGGTGAGGCCGTAGAGCTCCGGCACGATGGTGGGAAAGAGGTGATACTTTCCGTCGCCCACCGGGTCGGCCCCGGGCCGGGTCATGTAGCCCACCAGAAACGCCGCCGCCGCCCGCAGGACGGGGTAGATCCGATCCCGAAGAAGGGCCCTGTCGCCGGTGTAGGCATAGTGCCACCACAGGCTCTGCACCGTCCAGGGGGTCTCAAATATCTCCCAGCCCCAGTCCGGGGAGGGATAGGGCATTACCGTCATGGGCACGGGATAGGCGGAGTGGGGGAAGCAGGCTCCCTCCAGACGGTAAAAGTCATGGGCCCAGGCCCGGGACACGGGCATGAGGTCCTCCACCATCCGCAGATAGGGCATGTGAAGGTCGGCCCGGTTGGCGGCCATCAGCCCCCAGAACACCTGCTGGGTGTTGTAGTTCATGTGGTAGTCCCCGTGCCAGGCGGTGCCGATATCGTCCAGCATCCAGCACCCGAACAGGCCCGGGCAGCGGGAGGCGGGGCTCAGAAGACAGCGGATGAAGTAGGAATTGACGTACCATATCCTCTCCAGCTCCTTGTCCTCCAGGCTCACGCCGGACAGGGACCAGTAGGCCTCCCACGCCCGTTTCGTCCGCTCCGCCACCTCGTCAAAGGAAAGCTCCTCCGCCCCGGGGAACGAAGCCACCCGGTCATAGTACCCATGCCGGATCTGAAGGGTGATGCCGCCGCGGCCGGACAAAGGAGTGTCCAGACCCTTTCCTTCCTCCCCGTCGGAGCGCCAGCACACGGAAAAGCCCTTGTCCACCCCGGGCCGGATATGGCCCTCGCAGCCGT
Organism: uncultured Eubacteriales bacterium; assembly: GCA_902787475.1. Taxonomy (GTDB): domain Bacteria; phylum Bacillota; class Clostridia; order Christensenellales; family Aristaeellaceae; genus RUG13279. The sequence continues at coordinate 22,983 of CADAGW010000001.1, read as the reverse complement.
TGTAGGGCAGGGGCTGTATAAAGCCCCGGGGCAGGAGGGTATAGCCTGGCAGACCCCCGTCGGGCCGGTGGGGCCGGATCCACAGGCGGGAAAAGATGCGCGCCTCGCGGCCGTCCTCGTCCACAGTCCTTACGCACACCGCGTCTTTGTCCATGTCCATGACCGCCTGGATATACCGCTTTTCCCCGTTTGAGGACAGCAGGGCGGCGGTGAAGAGCCCTGTGGATATGTCTGTCTCCTGGCCCAGCACCTCGTATTCCTTCCGGTCGAAAAACAGATAGAGACTGGAGGCGGGGTAGGGCCGGGGATACACGTGGTCATGATAGGAGGCGGTGACCTTTTCCACGTACTCCTGATACCACTTTTCCCGGTGCACGTCCCCAGGTGCGGCCTGTATGCGGCCCCATATCTCGTCAAAGGTGCCCACGCAGTCCTTGTGGCCTTCCTCGATGCGGATGTCCCATATGTCGTTGTGGCCGAAGTGGATCACCAGGGCGTCGGGCCGGGTGCACACCACGGCGCCAAGGCTTCCGTTGCCCATGAGGGCGCCCTCGAAAAAGTCCGGGGCGGCGGTGTCGCGGCGTATGGAGTGGGCCTTGGCGGCCTGGAGCGTATCCTGAAGGGCCATATTGTCCTCCTTTGCGAAAAACCGGCATGGAGCCATACGTCCATGCCGGAGATCGTCAGATGCCTTTCAGAAAGGCGGTGAGCAGATCCGCTATCCGCCGGTGCCCCAGGTCGTTGGGATGGAGACCGTCGGGCATGTACATTTCCTGGATCACGGGCACCTTGGGCTGTATGCCGGACACGGCGAACAGGTCGAGAACCGGCAGGCTGTAATAGCGGCAGACCTCCTTGATGGCGTCGCAGTAGCCGGCCAGGTCCGCCCCCAGCAGAAGGCCGATCTCATTGGTGGTCACGTCCTCGCTGAGCCGGTGCAGGGGCGTCATAAACACGATCCGGGCGGCGGGATAGCGGGCGATGAGCTTTTGGCACAGCAGATGCATGGCGCCGTAGAAGGTGTATTCCGTCCGGTCGGACATGCGGCCGAAGGGGGCGTCGCCGTGGCCGAAGTCGTTGGTGCCGCCAAAGACCACCACCACGTCCGCGTCCGGATCCATCTCGTCCACCCGGGCGATGAAGTCCCGGTCCCACTTGGACTCGGCGGAGGCGTTCTTCTGCCGGGCGATGCGGGTGCCGCCGATGCCGTAGCCCCGGCTGATGACGCCGCTCTCCCGGGCCATCACGTTCCAGAAGGAATGGGTCACATTCGAGGTGCCGTGGGCCTCGGTGATGCTGTCGCCCAGAAAATTGATCTTTTTGCCTTTCAGTTCCATATCCGTATCCTCCTTATTTTCTGGCCCTGGCTTTGGCCGCCTGCTGCTGCTTTTTCTGCTGGAGGGCCCGCCGCCTGGCCCGCTCGATGCGCCTGCGGCGCTTTTCCCGGCGCTTGACGGCGGCGCTGATGCGCCACACGATGAACAGAAGCAGGAACAGCGCCACGATGGCGATCAGAAGCCAGCTGGGGTTGTTCTCAAAGAAATCGTGTATGGCCGTGGTGGCGGTGTGCCGGGCGGCCTCCACACTCCTGTCCGCGGTCAGAAGGGCGGTGATGGAGGTGCCGTCCGGGGCGGTGTAGGTGAGATTCCCCACAATGGCGTTTTCCTCTATGGGGGCGGTCAGCTCCACCGTATAGTCCACCCGGCAGTCCTGAGCGAACTGGGCAAGATAGTCCTCCACGTTGATGTCCAGAAGCACGGCGCTGGTGTTGGCGGCGGTGTTCCGTATGGCCTTGAGGGTGATTTCCCCGCCCAGCTCGTCCTCCTCGGAGGCGTTTTCGAGCTGTACCTTCACCGGGGCCATGTCGTAGAGCTGGTCGAAGGAGTAGCGGGTGTAGCGGGAGAAGCCGTAGTTCATGATCTTGGTGGAGTCCAGCCACTTGGCCTCGGCGTTGTTGGTGGTGCTTCTGAACACCACGGAGATCAGCGTCACGCCCTCGTCGTTGGTGGCGGAGCCCACCAGGCACTGCCCGGCGGCGGAGGTAAAGCCGGTCTTGATGCCGTTGCCGTATTTGTACTTATACATGCCCGTGCTGGCGCCCCACAGGTTGGTGTTGGTCAGGATCTTGGCGCCCCGGGCGTTGGAGGCGGGCATGGTATATTTGATGGTGCGCACGATGGTGCGGAAGGTCTGGTTCTTCATGGCCTCCCGGGCGATGAGGGCCATATCCCGCACGGTGGTATAGTGCCCCTCGGCGGTATATCCGTGGGCGTTTACAAAGTGGGTGTGCTCGCACCCCAGCTTCTCCGCCCGCCGGTTCATCTCCGACACGAACTGGTCCAGGGACCCCGACACCAGCACCGCCACGGCGTTGGCCGCGTCGTTGCCGGAGTGGAGCATGAGACCGTAGAGAAGGTCCCGCACGGTCATCTGCTCACCCACGGTCACGGGCACCCGGGAGGAGCCGTCGGGCACGTCCGCGGCCTCGGGAGGGATGGTGATGAACACGTCCAGGTCCTCCCCGAAGTGCTCGAGCGCCAGCATACAGGTCATGATCTTGGTGGTGGAGGCCATGGCCATCTCCCGGTCCGGGTTCTTCTCAAAGAGCACCTGGCCGGTCTCGTAATCCATCAGTATGGCGCTCTGGGCGTAGAGATAGTCCCCCTCCAGCAGCTCCGGGTGGGTGGAGTCGTAGCCCTCGGCGGGCTGCAGGTCGCTGGCCCTGGCGTTCAGCGTGAAGATCATCAGCGCGGCAGCCAAAAACGCCAGCGCCCGTTTCGTCCAATGCATGCGTATGGTCCTTTCATGTACAATTTTCAGGCCATACTATCATAACACATTGCCCATGTATTTGTACAGAGTTTGTGAAAAATCGTAACAAAGCAGATATATCTATTGCGTTTTCACGTCAAAAGGGATATAATATAAGCAGTGCTCAAGGAGGCGGATGTATGGCGAGAAGGATACTCATTGTGGACGACGAGCCCCTGATCGTGAAGGGGTTGAAATACAGCCTGGAGCAGGAGGGCTACGAGACGGATTCGGCGGCGGACGGAGAGGAAGCGCTGCAGAAATTCTTCGCCAAGCCCTTCGATTTGGTGCTGCTGGACGTGATGCTGCCAAAGATGGACGGCAAGGAGGTCTGCCAGCGCATCCGGGAAAAGAGCACCGTGCCGGTGATCATGCTCACCGCCAAGGGCGACGATATGGACAAGATCATGGGCTTCGAGTACGGAGCCGACGACTACATGACCAAGCCCTTCAATATATTGGAGGTCAAGGCCCGCATACGCTCCATACTGCGCCGGGCCACCCAGTGGCAGCCCGAAAAGGAGGGCGAGACCCAGACCGCCCGGGGCGTGGTGGTGAATCAGGCCACCCGCACGGTGACGGTGAACGGCAAGGAGGTCAACCTGACCGCCAAGGAGTTCGACCTTCTTCAGCTCTTCGTCAGCAACCGGGGCCGGGTGTTCAGCCGGGAGACCCTGCTTGAGACCATCTGGAAATACGACTACCTGGGCGATCTGCGCACCGTGGACGTGCACATCCGCCGCCTGAGGGAAAAGATCGAGGTCAACCCCGCCCAGCCGGAATTCATCCTCACCAAGTGGGGGGTCGGATACTATTTCACAGAAAAAGATTAGCCGGGCGCTTCATTCCGTCCGGTTCAAAGTCACAGTCGCCTACCTGTTGATCGCGGTAGGCGCCTTTGTTACGCTCTGCGTGTATATGCTGCGCCAGGCGGGCAACTACATGCTGGAGGCCAAGATCCGGGAGGAGCAGAGCCGCACCCTGGAGTACGCCCAGCAGCTGAAAAACTGGAGAAGCGGCGTGTCCCTGTGGCGGGACATGACGGATATGCCCGGCCTGGGCCAGGGCCGGGCCCTCATTTTGGACGAAATGGGCGTGGTGCAGGCCGATTCGGGCAGTAAGATCGACGGCAGACGGCTGGCCACCAGCGAGGTGGCCCAGGCCCTGGCGGGAGAAAGCGCCCTGGGCTGGTACGCCGATTCCGGCCAGCCCACCTACTGGCGGCTTTTGATCTCCTCGGGCGAATTGGGCCTGTCCATACTCTACGCCGCCCCGCTGTCCTCCGGCGGCGCGCTGGTGTATATCTCTCCCGCCGACCCGCTGTATAAGGATCTGTTCTGGTTCCAGATGCGGGCCCTGCTTTTGGCCCTGGTGGCGGTGACGGCGGTGTGCGTGCTCACGGCCTTCCTCATGCGCCGCTTCACCCGGCCCGTGGACCGGCTCAGCGAGGGGATCGCCAAGATCACCGGAGGCGACATGAAGGCCCGGGTGGAGGTCAAGGGCAACAACGAGTTTTCCGAGCTGGCCAAGGCCTTCAACGACATGGTGGAGAACCTGGAGACCCTGAACAACACCCGCAACCAGTTCGTATCCGACGCGTCTCACGAGCTGAAGACCCCCCTGAGCACCATGAAGATCCTCATCGAGACCCTTCTTTACCAGGATCCCATGGACACGGCCCTGGCCAAGGAGTTCCTGGGGGACATCAATAAGGAGATCGACCGGCTCAGCGTCATCATAGGGGATCTGTTGACCCTGGTGCACATGGACAGCAGCGACACCCCTATGAAGATGAGCGAGGTGCAGCTGAGCGACGTGGTGTCCGACACGGTGAGCCGGCTTTTGCCCCTGGCCCGGGAAAAGGGCATCGAGATGAACTGCCTGATCCGGGATCAGATCACCATGACCGGCAACGCCACGAAGCTGAGCCAGGTGTTTTACAACCTCATCGACAACGCCATCAAGTACACCCCCCGGGGCGGGCAGGTGCGCATGGAGCTGTCCCGCACCGGCAAAAAGGCCATATTCCGCATCACAGACAACGGCGTGGGCATACCTGCCCAGGACAGGGATCTGATATTCACCCGCTTTTACCGGGTGGACAAGACCCGCGCCCGGGAGACGGGGGGCACGGGTCTGGGCCTGGCCATTGTCAAGCAGGTGGTGCGGCAGCACAAGGGCGACGTATACGTAAAGAGCGAGGAGGGCAAGGGCTCAACCTTCACGGTGGAGCTGCCGTGCGCATGAAGAGATTGGCGATGATGGCCTGCGCCCTGGTGCTGGCGCTGGCGCTGACCGGATGCCTGCCCCGGGTGGATCTGTCCCGGGACGTGGCGGCCCTGCCCACGGCGGATCTGTCCCAGGTGCCGGAGGCTCCGGTGGGCTATACCCCCGTCTCCCGCAGCGCCGACGCGGTGATCTGGTATCCCGGGGAGACCGGCGACAGGCTGAGCCAGCAGACCTATAAGGTGGAGGGGGCCAGCGAGAGCGAGCTCTACCGGGCGGCCCTTGAACGGATGCTGGCCCTGGGCGGCGCCCGATTCCCGGAGGGGGCGGCCCTTCTGGGGGCCGAGAGTACCGGAGACAGCCTGGCGGTGGTGGACTGGCAGGTGGCGGACGGCGCCGGTGAACGGGCCGTGTTCGCTCTGCTGATGGCCAGCGCCAACACCCTGGGCGGACTGGGGGCAGAGGCAGTGTCCTTCCGGGTCAACGGCCGGGCGGCAAGGGTATTGGGCTGGCCCCTGGGGGCCGTGACCCCGCCGGGGGGCGATCTGACCGGACTGTGGGCTCGGTATATGCTGGAGAGCGACGAGGACGAGTGCGTGAGGCAGGCGCTGGTCTATCGGGCGGCCATGGACGGGGGCAGCGTGGCCCCGGAGCTGATGGAGGTGCGGCTCGCCCGGGAGGGGGAGATCCGGGCCCTTCTGTCGGCTCTCAGGGAGGACAGCGGCTTAAGCGGCACCTTCTCCGCCTTCCCCTCGGACGAGGGCGCGGTGCGGGAAGACCCGGCCTGGCTGGGCGACGGGGTGCTCAGGCTCACCATGGACGCCAACCTGTTGGCCATGCTGGAGACGGAGACCATACGGCCCTGGCAGATGTACGCCTGCGCCGCCTGCACTCTGCTTTCGTTCCTGCCCGAGGCGGAGACGGTGCAGATCTATGTGGGCAACGCCCGGGTGGGCCGCATCGAATCCCCCAACGAGCCCCTGACCTTCGAGGACGGGGCCATGAGGTGGGAGCATTTCGCCCGCATACGGTCCCGGGCAGTGACGGTATATCTGGCCGCCGGAGACCGGCTGGCTCCGGTGACCCGGCTCATGACCGGCGGTGCGGAGTCCAATCCCCTGACCCGCCTATCCCAGGTGCTCTCCGGGCCCCAGGTGTGGGAGACGGGGGCTTTCCGGGTGGCGCCGGACACGGTGTCCGCCGAGGACGACATACTGGGCGTGTCCCTGTCGGGCCGGGAGGCCCGGGTGAACCTGTCCTCCGATTTTATCACCAAGTGCGCCGGGCTCAGCGCCCAGTCGGAGCGGAACCTGATCTACGCTATGGTGGACACCCTCTGCGGCATACGGGACGTGTCCCGGGTCCGCTTCTACGTGGACGGCAGGGTGAAGGAGACCTTTCTGTCGGAGATCTCCCTTCTGTCCCCGCTGTACTACAACGAGGGCATGGCCCAGAGCCGGTAGGGGGCGCGGATGAAGAGCGGGGGAGAGAAGAGAAACCGGGCGCTGATGTACGGCCTGCTGGCGGCGCTGGTGCTGGCGGCTTTGGCGGTGCAGTGGTGGAACCTGGAAAGACATACCCTGCGGCCCCGGGCCCTGCCGGAGGATCCGGCGGTGGTGGACGGCCGGGTGGACGTGAACCGGGCCGGGCAGGATCTGCTCTCCGGTCTGCCGGGGCTGGGCTCGTCCCTGGCCGGGCGGATCGTGGCGGAGCGGGAGGAGCACGGGCCCTACCGGGACGCGGACGACCTGTTGCGGGTGCCGGGCATAGGGGAGGGCAAGCTGGACGCCCTCAAGCCCTACATATTCGCCGGGGACGTGCCGGAGGCGGAGCCTACCGAGTCGCCCGCGGTGACGTTGATCCCTTCACCCACGCTCGCTTCGACGCCCGTCCCCACTCCCATGCCCACGCTGGCCCCGGCGGTTACGCCGTCCACGGCCCATTCCGTGCCCGATCCCGCCCCGTGGGCGGAGGCGGAGACCACCGATGATCCCTTCCCGGATCCAAAGGACGCGGAGGCCTTCCTCCTCTACATGAACACGGCCCCGCTGGAGAGGATGGTGCGCTGTCCCCGGATCGGAGAGACCCTGGCTGTCAAAATCCTCACCCACCGGAAGCGGATTGGCCCCTTCACGGACATAGAGGACGTATTGACCCTGGAGGGCGTTGAGAGGGACGACCTTTGGCCCATGTACCGCTCTCTCCGCTCCCAGGAGCTGGAAACCATATGGATCGGCCCGTGACACAGCAAAGCGGACAAGCGCGCATACAGCGCCTGTCCGTTTTTGCTTGCCACTGCAGTCCATTATCATATCCCCGCCGAAGGCGGAAGATGGGATTCCAAAGGGACTTGTCCCTTTGGCCGGGGTCTGGGGCCGGGGAGGCCCCAGCGTTCCTGTATTACTTCATGGTGGTCTGGTTGGTCAGTATGGACCTGACCCGTTCAGAGAGATCCTGGGGGCTGGCCCCGGTGCGGATCTGGGCGGCCAGGGTCTGTATGGCGGCCACGTCCTCGGCCTCGTTGGTGACGCCCACGGTCTGTATGGCCGGGTCGGCGGCCTGGATCTCCCCGGCCACCATGTCGTGTATGCGCTCTGTCAGCTGGCCCTGATAGGCCCCGTCAAAGGTGATGCCCGCCAGGGCCACGGCCCCGTCCACCACCACCGCGGCGGTCTCGATCTCGGAGAACATGCGGATCCGGTCCTCCACCTCCCCGGCCCGGAGCATCCAGTTCATGGGCGTGGGGGCGCTGGCCTGGCTGTTATCGGTGTCCTGCCCCTGGGTGGGGGCCGGGCCGCCCGTGGGCATGGGCGTCACAAAGGGCGCGGTGGGCGCGGGGGCCAAAGTGGGTTCGATCTCCGCGGCGGCGTTCCGGCTGGCGGAGCAGCCGCTCATCAGCCACAGCGTCATGGCCGCGGCCAGCATCAGGCTCCATATTTTGTGGTTTCTCATAAAAAATCCCTCCCTTGCGCTGGTATTGTGCGCAGGGAGGGCGGTTTTTAATCAAGGTTTTTGTAAAAACAGCATCCGCCGATGAATTCCCGCAGTATGGAGTTGGGCGGGATCTCGTCCTCCACGTCGGAGGTCTGGATGTAGTTGAGGAACTTGACCAGCCGCTTGGCCAGGGTATACTGGGGATGCTCCGGCTTCATGGCGGAGAGCATGGGGTAGATGTACTTCTTGAGTATGCACAGCTCGTACACCAGCGAGGAATTGAACATCACGTCCGCCTCCTCCTGATAGGGGAATATGTAGGCCTCCTCGCCCCGCCGCACGCTGCCCCACATGGCCAGCGTCTCCTCCGGCGGCGTGCCCCGGAACAGGTGATCCCGCACCAGCCGGCGCAAAAGCCGGGCGTCCGTGGTGCGGATGCGGTTGTGGTCGTCCAGGTTCAGGGCGGTCAGGGCGCTGATGTATATCTTAAACTTCATCCGCCGGGCCACCTCGCTGGTCAGCGAGTCGTTGAGCCCGTGGATCCCCTCGATCAGTATGGGCTGGTCGGGCCGTATCTTCATCTTATGGGTCTCTTCCGCCCGCCGCCCGGTCTTAAAGTCGAAGGTGGGCGTTTCCACCTCGGCCCCCTGCAAAAGCTCCACCAGGTGCTCGTTGAACAGGGGCACGTCCAGCGTGTCCAGCCGCTCCAGATCCACCTCGCCGTTCTCGTCCCGGGGGATCTGGTCCCGGTTGAGATAATAATCGTCCAGCGACAGCTTCACCGGCTCCAGGCCGTTCACCCTCAGGGCGATGGACAGCCGGTGAGCGAAGGTGGTCTTGCCCGAGGAGGACGGCCCGGCGATCAGGATCACCCGGGCCCCGCTGTCCACAAACTGATCCGCGATGGCGCTGACGGACTTTTCGTGCAGGGCCTCGCTGACCCGGATCAGCTCCCGGAGCGTCCTCTCCCGGGTCATGCGGTTGAGATCCGCCACGTTGGCGCACCGGAGGATCCGGTTCCACCGGGCCGTCTTGGCGAAGGTGGCCGCCAGCTTGGGCATGTCCTGAAAGGGCGGCATCTGGCCGTCGGGCCGGGGCAGCAGGATCACCAGCCCCGGCAGATAAAACTGCAGCTTGAACTGGGGCAGATACCCGGTGGAGGGCACCATCACCCCGTAAAAATATTCATACATCCCGCCGCATTCATACAGCTGGAAGTGCTCGTAGGGCCGGCATTTGAGCAGCTCCACCTTGTCCGTCTGCCCGTCCGCCTGGAAATAGGCGATGGCGTCGTCACGGGACAAAAACCGCAGGTCGAAGGGCAGATCGTCCTCTACGATTTTGCGCATCTCCTTTTCAAGGGCCGCCACCTTTCCCGCCGTCAGGGGATGCCCCGCGTCTATGGTGGCGTACACCCCGTGGCCCATGGAGTGCTCGAGCCTGACCCGCTTGCCCGGGAACAGGCGTCTGGCCGCCAGGAGGAACACGAACCGCACGCTCCGCTCGTATATGCGGCGGCCCTCCTCGCTCTCGTATGTGATGCTCTCCGCCGTCTCGCCGGTGCGGGGCGTGTCGGTCAGCGGCAGGGTCTCGCCGCCGATCCGCACCGCCAGCACCCGCTTGGCCTCATCGCCATACAGGGCGTCCGCCCCGATTTTGTACGTCCCGGCGGCGGGCAGGGTGGCGCCGTCCAAAATATATTCCATGAAAGACTCCTTTCGCCCGGGAAATCCCACGGGGAATTTTCCGTAAAATACTTGTTTTCCAGGATTTCTATGCAGGAATTCGACGGAGGATGGGCGAATTCCTTCTATCCAATCAAAGAAAATGGAGCATACTATGGCAGACACGAAGCAGGCGCTGGACAAGATCGCGGAATTCGACCGCATCGCCAAGGAGCGGGAGCTGACCCAGTGGGAAAAGGAAGAGCGGGCCCGCATGGTGCGCATCGCCCGCATCAACGAGCTGACCGCCCTCTCCCGCCAGCGGCCCCTCACCCTGTCCGAGCAGACCGAGCGGGCCAGGCTGCGCAAGGAGTTTCTGGCGGAGTTCCGGCTGGCCTTCGCCCAGCAATTGGACAATACCTATGTGGAATATCCCGACGGTTCCCGGGTGAAACTGTCTGAAAGACGAGGAGGAAAATGACATGGACAACAACGAGCGCGAGATCTTCGACGTGACCGACGACGAGGGCAATACCTCCATGGTGGAGGTGCTGGATTACTTCTTCTTCAACGGCGAGGAATACGCCGTGATGGCCGACTACACCGAGGACGAGCCCGCCGAGGACGAGGATCAGGAGATCTTCTTCATGCAGGTGACCCCCCTGGAGGGCGACGAGGTGGAGTTCAACCCCGTGGACGACGACCTGTCCCAGGAGCTCTTCGACGCCTACACCACCGCCGACGAGGACGACGACACCCCCGAGGAGGAATAACCCCAGACAGCGCAGACAGCCGGAGACCGAGCATGAGGCCTCCGGCTGTTTCTCTTCATTCGGACCCTGTTACGGCCCGTTTTTGTCATATATGCTTCCCGTGGAGGCGTCTACGTATAAAACGTCGTAACCAGTATCCAGTCGCCATGCCAACCGGTACGTTTCGGGAGAAAACAGGGTGGTGTATACGGGCATCCAATCATCGCCACTCCCCCAGATATCTTCCCAGCCTTCATACTGCATGGCGTACTGGTTCAGCAGGTCGCAGGCCTCCCGGGCGGACAGGTATGGCCCCGGGTTGATCCCCTCGAGAGGGGTGTATTCTGCCAGTCGGACGGTAAATTCCACAGGCCCATTTTCACGCAGCTCCACTGCCAGGCCAAATCCATCGGCCAATATACCGCACTCCACCTCGGGCTCCAGGTAGATGATCCGCTTTTCCCATTGCGAGTCGGTATTCCATGGCCCTCCGTTGGCATATATGTCTTCGGACCAAGCGTTGTCCAGTTCGCTCAGTCCAAACATGTCGAGAAGGCCCCTGGAACCGAACCAGCTCTCCAGCACATCCGGCCAGTAATAATAATCGCTTTCCCCGTTCAGCGCATCGTTCAGATCCAGCGCCCGATAATGGAGCAGGCACTCGCCGGGATCGTATGTGAGACTGGCGCCATATGGCCCACAGGGATTGAACTGGGGAGATATGGAATACGTCTCCAGGCCGTTCTTTGATTCTGCTGTCCAGCCAGCGTCTCCCCACAGGGCCCGGGCCACGGCTTCCGGGTCGATGGAGGCGGGGGACAGGGCGTATTCCCCATAATCCGGGACAGGGGTCGCCACAGTATGAAAAAGAAAATAGGGGCCGGTCGAAACGGGCTTCCGCTTTTCCGCGTACAGATCGCGCCAATCTTCCCAGACCTTGCCTGTTTCCGCGTCCACTAAGGCGAACCAGACGAACTCATCATCAAAACCATCATCCACCTGGAGCTGCCAGCACAGGCGGTATGTTCCCTCTGGGCCGAATTGATCGGAATATACGGGGCGTATGTCATGAATGGCCCAGGTGATATGCCTGTCTACTCGTATGCTGTAATCGTCGCAGACCTGGTTGTATCGTTCCACGGCCTCCCGGGCGGAGAGATACTCGGGCACAGGCACTCCCGCGTCGGGGTGATACTTGTCCCATCGCACAGACATGGTCCAGGGGCCTTCGGAGCATACCCGGGCGGTGATGCCGGAGCCAAACAGGCCGATGCCGCCCTCTGCCTCCTGCTGATAGTGCACATAACAGCTGGCGTACCAGTCGTCTTCGTATGTCCATCCCGCATAGAGAGCGACATAGGGCGCGAGGGCGTCGGAGGCGAACATCTTCTCCATCCATGCGGTACAGTCGGAGGGATCCACCATATCATAGGTTGCTTCAAATATGTTGCCTTCCACCTGGTATTGGAGCTCACCCTCCTTCATCACCATAGTAGCGGGAAGAGAGATCCAGGGGTTGTCCCGGGCTTCTATGCCGTACACCTGTATATCGCCGATGGTTCTGTGCCAATGGGGCTTGCCGTCCCAAAGGGCCTGGGCGAAAGCGCCCGCGTCCAGCACGGAGCCGACCCGGTGATATACCGCGTAGCGAACCTCCGGCACCGGGGGAAACTGCACTTCCCATGGATCCAAGTGGGGGTAATACTCTTCAGGTCCAGACCAGTAGTCATCCGTGGCCGATGCCCCAACGGGCAAAGCCGCCGCCAGCGCCACGGCCAGCGTCAGCGCGATCCATTTCCGAAGAACTGGCATATGATTCGCCTCCCGGGAGTATGCTTCGTGATACAATGGCCTTTTTCCTGCGCACCGCGCCAAAAAGACGGACAGAAAAAGCGGCGGACGCGATTGCGCCGCCGCTTTGATTGGCTCTATCAGGCCTTGTGATCCACGGAGTACATGTACTCGATCAGGTCCACGACCTTGTTGGAATAGCCCCACTCGTTGTCGTACCAGGACACAACCTTCACGAAGGTATCGGTCAGGTACACGCCGGCGTTGGCGTCGAAGATGGAGGTGCGGGCGTCGCCGATGAAGTCAGAGGAGACCACGGCGTCCTCGGTGTAGCCCAGGATGCCCTTCAGCTCGCCTTCGGAGGCGGCCTTCATGGCAGCGCAGATGGCTTCCTTGGTGGCGGGCTTCTCCAGGTTCACGGTCAGATCGACCACGGACACGTCCAGGGTGGGCACGCGCATGGAGATGCCGGTCAGCTTGCCGTTCAGAGCGGGGATGACCTTGCCCACGGCCTTGGCGGCGCCGGTGGAGGAGGGGATGATGTTGCCGGAGGCAGCGCGGCCGCCGCGCCAGTCCTTCATGGAGGGGCCGTCAACGGTCTTCTGGGTGGCGGTGGTGGAGTGCACGGTGGTCATCAGGCCTTCCTTGATGCCGAAGCAGTCGTTCAGCACCTTGGCGATGGGGGCCAGGCAGTTGGTGGTGCAGGAAGCGTTGGACACGTAGGTCATGTCGGAGGTGTAGCAGGTGTTGTTCACGCCCATGACGAACATGGGGGTGCCGTCCTTGGAGGGCGCGCTCATCACGACATGCTTGGCGCCAGCGGCGATATGGCCGGCAGCCTTCTCCTGGGTCAGGAACAGGCCGGTGGACTCCACGACGTACTCGGCTTCCACTTCGTTCCACTTCAGATCGGCGGGGTTCTTCTCGGCGGTCACGCGGATTTCATGGCCGTTGACGATCAGGGAATGATCGGTATAATCCACGGTGCCTTCGAACTTGCCATGGATGGTGTCATACTTGAGCATGTAGGCCATGTAGTCGGGGGTGATCAGGTCGTTGATGCCCACCACTTCCACGTCCTTGTGGCTCAGGCTGGCGCGGAACACGAGACGGCCGATGCGGCCAAAACCGTTGATACCAATTTTGATCATAGCAGTAACCTCCATAAATAATCCTGAACGTATTGTATCCCTTTTTTGCGGCTTTATCAATGCTTTCCCGTAATGCCAGTGTTCAAAATCTGGCATATGATTGTTAAATCATAGCGCTTGACCCGGTCGGCGGGGGAGAGTATAATATCACCTGGCTTCTACAGGCCCAGATCGGCGGGGATCACCACGTCCACCTCGCGCTTTAGCTCGCTGGAGCGGATGATGCCGTCTATGATGGCCTGGTTGTATATGATCTCCTGCCAGGGGATGGGGGAAGGGCCGTTTTCCCGTATGGCGTCGCAGAAGGCCCGGCACTTGAGGTAGAAATTGTCGCTCTTGACCGTGGTCTTGATGGGGATCTTCGTCTCTGTCTGGTTGCCGCACACGTCCTTATAGAGGTACACGTCGCCTATGGAGCCGTCCCAGGCCCCGCCCCAGTTGAGCTCCGGGTGGGGAGACTTGACCTTCAGGCCCCCCTCCGTGCCCAGGAACAGGGTGTCGCCCATGGTGTCCATGTGCATGGCCCAGCTCATGCGGAAGTCCAGCACCAGCCCGTCGGCAAAGCGCACCAGGGCGCAGGTGAAGTCGTCCACGGAGAAGTCGCCCTTGAAATACTTGGGGTTCTTGCCGAAGTAGTCCGAAGCGTAGGCGGACACGGTCACGGGCCTGCGGTAGCCCACGGAGTTCATGGCCATGTCAAGCCCGTAGCAGCCGATGTCGGCCAGGCACCCCACGCCCGCCAGCTTTTTGTCCACGAAGGAGCCGCTGGGTATGCCCCTGCGCCGGCCGCCGCCGGTCTGTACGTAGTAGATGTGGCCCAATTCGCCGGAGCGGACGATCTCCTTGACCATCTTCATGTTCTCGTCGTACCGGGGCTGGAAGCCTATGGTCAGTATCCTGCCGCTGTCCTTCTGGGCACGGGCCATGTCGGCGGCCTGATCCAGCGTCACGGACATGGGCTTTTCGCACAGCACGTTTATGCCCCTTTTGAGGGCCGCCACCGCGCACAGGGAGTGGGTGGTGTTGTAGGTGCACACGCTGACCCCGTCGGGCTTCAGGTCCAACAGCTTCTCATTGTCCTCGAAGGCGGGCACCTGCGTCAGTCCGAATTCGTCCAGAAACGCCCTGGCCTTGCCGGGCACGATGTCGCTGGCCCCCACGATCTCCACGTCGTCCATCCTGAGGTACGAGCGCATGTGGGCGTGGGCGATGCCGCCGGTGCCGATGATGCCGATCCTGAGCTTGTCCATATACGATCTCCTTTCATGTGTGAGGTGTGCCTATGTTCAATAATACCGATCTGGATATGATGCGCCTGGCCATAGACGAGGCCGCGTCCGCCGCCCGGCGGGGGGAGATGCCCGTGGGCGCGGTGGTGGCCAGGGGAGATGAGGTGATCTCCTCCGCCTCCAACACCCGGGAGGAAGATTACGACATCGCCGGCCACGCGGAGATCACCGCCCTGCGCCTGGCGGCCAAAAAGCTTGGCACCTGGCGGCTCACAGGATGCACCCTGTACGCGACGCTGGAGCCCTGCCCCATGTGCGCCGGGGCCATCGCCCAGGCCCGGGTCAAGCGGGTGGTGTTCGGGGCCTACGACCCCGTATCCGGCTGCTGCGGCAGTGTGTACCGCATCCCTGAGGATCCGGCCTTCCCCTGGTACACCCCCTGCGACGGCGGGTGCCTGGAGGATGAATGCCGCCGCCTGTGGGACGGCGCGTTCGGCGCGGCCAGGCAGGAAAGGGAAGAATGACATTGCGGACCCGATGGAAGTATACCGCCTCCCCGCGGCCTTGTCAAGCGGGAAATGAAAGAACAATTTACTGAAAAATTTCCTTTCAAAAACGCAGGCGATTGACAGAGGCATATAAAGAAGGGTAAAATAACATGATACGATGCGAAAAGACGGGGGATATTATGCCGAATTGATATACATCGCGGGGGTTTTCCCCAACGGCCAGACCCATTCCAATTATGAAACAGGGGGATACTATGCCCGTGACACAGGACGATATTCGCCGGGAGGTGGCCAGAGCTGCTGCTCTACGGCGGCGCCATCCGCCAGGCCGGGTCTGTCAAGGCCCGCAAGGCCGCCCGGCACGCCACCTCGGACTGGATGGAGATTGAGAAGCAGCGCGGCATCTCCGTCACCTCCAGCGCCATGCAGTTCGACTACGACGGCTACCGCATCAACATACTGGACACCCCGGGCCATCAGGACTTTTCCGAGGATACCTACCGCACCCTGGTGGCCGCGGACAGCGCCGTCATGCTCATCGACTGCGCCAAGGGCGTGGAGGAGCAGACGGTGAAGCTGTTTAAGGTCTGCCGCCTCCGCTCCATACCCATATTCACCTTCGTCAACAAGCTGGACCGGGCCGGGCGGGACCCCTTCGAGCTGATGGAGGAGCTTGAAAACGTGCTGGGCATCCGCTCCTGCCCCGTCAACTGGCCCATCGGCACCCACGGCGACTTCAAGGGCGTGTTCCACCGGGACACCCGCATGATCGAATTGTACGCCGGCGGCAACCACGGCCAGAGCCGGGTGGCGGTGACCCACATATCCATAGACGACCCCGCCTGCCCCGAGACGCTGGGCAAAAGCTACTACGACAAGCTGATGGAGGACACGGAGCTGTTGGACGTGGCCGGGGATCCCTTCGACCTTGACAAGATCCTCTCCGGCGAGCTTACGCCCATGTTCTTCGGCTCCGCCTTCAACAACTTCGGCGTGGAGCCCTTCCTGGAGCGGTTCCTCAAATACACCAAGTCGCCCACGCCCAGAGTCAGCGACCAGGGAGAGATCCCGGCGGACAGCGACAAGTTCACCGGCTTTATCTTCAAGATCCAGGCCAACATGAACCCGGCCCACCGGGACCGGCTGGCGTTTATGCGCATCTGCTCGGGCCGGTTTGAAAAGGGCATGGAGGTGTGGCATTCCGGCACCGGCAAGCCCATCCGCCTGGCCCAGCCCCAGCAGTTCATGGCCCAGGAGCACGAGAGCGTGGAGGAGGCCTACGCCGGCGACATCATCGGCCTGTTCGACCCGGGCATATTCCGGCTGGGAGACACCCTGTGCACCGGCCAGCCGGTCCGCTATTCCGGCATCCCCCTCTTCGCCCCGGAGTTTTTCTGCCGGGTCAGCCCCATGGACAGCATGAAGAGAAAGCAGTTCCTGAAGGGCGTCAGCCAGCTGTCCCAGGAGGGCGCCGTGCAGACCTTCCGGCGCACCGGCATCGGCCGGGAGGAGATGATCGCGGGCGTGGTGGGCATATTGCAGATGGACGTGCTCGAGTATCGCCTGAGGAGCGAGTACGGCGTGGAGCTTCGCCGGGAGCCCCTGGACTTCCGGTTCGTCCGCTGGGTGGTGGAGACCCCCAAGCCCCTGGACAAGCTGCGCCTCACCAGCACCACCGCCCTGGCCGAGGACCGGGCGGGCCGGCCCGTGCTCATGTTTGAAAACGAGTGGAGCATCCGCCTGGCGGGGGAGAACAACGAAGGACTGGTGCTGGCGGAGACCGCGGACCGCATGAGCGCCGACGAGATGGAGTAAACAGGCGGGGAGCGGACTCGCTCCCCAAACCCGACACAGATAGAGAAGAGGAAATCCATTGAACACAGTCAGAAACGATCTCAGAAACATCGCCATCATCGCCCACGTGGACCACGGCAAGACCACCCTGGTCAACGAAATGCTCAAGCAGGGCGGCGTCTTCCGGGAAAACCAGCAGGTGGTGGACCGGGTGATGGACTCAAACGACCTGGAAAGGGAGCGGGGCATCACCATCCTCTCCAAGAACACCGCCGTGCACTACAAGGGCGTCAAGATCAACATCGTGGACACCCCCGGCCACGCCGACTTTTCCGGCGAGGTGGAGCGGGTATTGAAGATGGTGGACGGGGTGCTTTTGCTGGTGGACTCCTTCGAGGGCCCCATGCCCCAGACCCGCTTCGTGCTCAAAAAGGCGCTGGAGCTGAGCCTGCCCGTGATCATAGTGGTCAACAAGATGGACCGGCCCGACGCCCGCTGCAAGGAAGTGGTGGACGAGACGCTGGAGCTGTTTTTGGAGCTGGACGCCAGCGACGAGCAGCTGGACAGCCCCGTGGTGTTCGCCTCCGGCCGCACCGGCACCGCCACCCTGGACGCGGATCAGCCCGGCACAGACCTTCGGCCCCTGTTTGACACCATCCTCTCCTACATCCCCGCCCCCCAGGGCGACCCGGAGGGAAACCTCCAGCTGTTGGTCTCCACCATCGACTACAACGACTACGTGGGCCGCATCGGCGTGGGCCGCATCGAGCGGGGCGTGATCAAGGCCGGCAGCATGGCTGTCAGGTGCGTATACGGCGAGGATTACGTGTCCATGCCCACCCGTCTTGGCGGCCTGTTCTCCTTCGACGGCCTGAAGAGAGTGCCCTGCGAGGAGGCCAGCGTGGGCGACATCGTGGCCGTCACCGGCTTTGAGGACATCATGATCGGCGACACCCTGTGCGCCAGCGGCTTCCCGGAGCCTTTGCCCTTCCTGAAGATCTCCGAGCCCACCGTGTCCATGACCTTCTGCGTCAACGATTCTCCCTTCGCGGGCACTGAGGGCACCTTCGTCACCTCCCGGCACCTGAGGGCCCGGCTGTTCAGGGAGATGCAGACCGACGTGTCCCTTCGGGTGGAGGACACCCAGACCACCGATGCCTTCCGGGTGTCCGGAAGGGGCGAGTTGCACCTGTCCATACTCATCGAGACCATGCGCCGCCAGGGCTATGAATTCCAGGTCACCCGGCCCATGGTGCTCTATAAGACCATAGACGGCGAGCTGTGCGAGCCCATCGAGAAGCTGGTCTGCGACGTGCCCAGCGAATACGTGGGCAGCGTCATCGAAAAGCTGGGCAAGCGCCGCGCCACCCTTCTGACCATGAACGGCCTTGAGCGGGTGCGCCTGGAGTTCTCCGTGCCCTCCCGGGGCCTGTTCGGCTACCGCTCCGAGTTCCTCACCGACACCCGGGGCGAGGGCGTCATGAACGCCGTGTTCGACGGCTACGAGCCCTACCGGGGCGACATCCCCACCCGATCCACCGGATCTTTGGTGGCCTTTGAGACCGGCGAGAGCACCAGCTACGCCATGTTCTACATTCAGGACCGGGGCGAGATGTTCATCAACATCGGCGACAAGGTCTACACCGGCATGATCGTGGGCCGCTCCTCCCGCCAGGGGGACATCGACGTGAACGTGTGCAAGAAGAAGCACCTGACCTCCATCCGCAACTCCGCCGGCGCGGAGGAAGCCCTGAAGGTCACCAACATCCGCATCCCCACCCTGGAGGAGGCCCTGGAATACATCGACGACGACGAGCTGGTGGAGATCACCCCCAAGTCCATCCGCATGCGCAAGCGGGTGCTGGCCACCGAACTGCGCAAAAAGATGGCCTCCCGCAAGTAACATGCAGATCAAGACCATACAGCTTCACAACTACCGCTGCTACGAGCAGGCGGACCTGTCTCCCTGCCCGGGCGTCACGGCCCTGGTGGGCGGCAACGCCCAGGGCAAGACGAACCTGCTGGAGGCAGTGGTGCTCTGCGCCACCGGCCGCTCACACCGCACCAGCCGGGATCAGGAGCTGATCCGCTGGGGAGAGGACGCCGCCCGGGTATACGTGGCGGCGGATCGGACGGACGGCTCCCACGAGGTGGAATTGACCCTCCGCCCCGGCCTCCGCAAGGGCATTGTTGTCTGCGGCAAGCGGGCGGCCCGCTCGGGCGAGCTGATGGGCCACATCAGCGCCGTGCTCTTTTCCCCGGAGGATCTGCGCATGGTCAAGGACGGCCCCGCGGAGCGCCGCCGCTTCATCGACATGGAGCTCTCCCAGATGCGCCCGGCCTACTACTATGAGCTGCAGCGCTACAACCGGGCCGTGACCCAGCGAAACGCCCTGCTTCGGGACATTTCCGAGGGCAGGGCCACTTCCGCGTCCCTGTCCGCCTGGGACAGCCAATTGGCCAAGAGCGGCGGGGCCATCATCCGAACCCGCGGCGCGTTTCTCGCCCGCCTGGCCCGGGTGGCGGAGGAAAACCACCGGGAGCTGACCGGCGGCGCGGAGACGCTGGAGCTTCTCTACCAGGCCGGCGCCCCCGAGGATGAAGAGGCCTATATCCGCGCCCTTCATGACCACATGGACGTGGATCTTCGCAGGGCCGCCACGGGCGTGGGCCCCCACAGGGACGATCTGGTCTTTCTGGTCAACGGCCGGGACGCCCGTTCCTTCGGCTCCCAGGGACAACAGAGGACGGTGGCCCTCTCCATGAAGCTGTCCGAAATGCGGGTCATGCGGGACGAGCTGGGGGAGTGGCCGGCGCTGCTTCTGGACGACGTGATGAGCGAGCTGGACCCGTCCCGCCGCCGGGCCCTCATATCCCGGCTCAAGGGGGTCCAGACCATGGTGTCCTGCACCGATATAAGCGATCTGGCCGGGGCGGACATCGGCGAGATCTATACCGTAGAAAAGGGCATTCTCACCCGGAGGGAGGGATAGGGCATGGTGTGTCCCAAGTGTGGAAAGAACATTCCGGCGGGGGAGACCCTGTGCCGGGAGTGCGGCTACCGGCTGGAGAGCGAGCCCGCCCGCCGCAAGGCCCCCCGGAAAAAGCACCGGCCCATATTTACCGCCCCCCTGCCCCTGCGCCTTGCCTTCTGGGCCGGGGCGGTGATATTGTCCATCGTCATACTGTCCCTGGGCATATACAAGGGCTATTACTGGGTCAAGTCCGTGCGCCTCACCAGCTACTATAAAAACCATCACATGACCGAGCCCATGCTGGACGAGATCACCCTCTCCGACGGCCGGCCCGGGAGGGCCATCACCTTCTACGGCGAGGACGGGGACCTTATCTACATCTCCGAGCTTCGCCAGTCCTATATGATCGTGGCGGGCGTGGCCCGGGTGGAGATCCCGGACGGCACCTGGTTCTCCCTGGCCCCGGACGACGCCGAGAGCGCCGAGGTGGTCATCACTCCCGTCAGCATCGCTCCCTCCGGCAAGCGCACCCAGCTGCCGCCCATCGAATTTACCGTGGACGCGCCGGAATCGCCCCTCAAGATCATCTCCCCCGAGGGCGGCTTTGAGGAGATCTACGCCTCCAACTACGTCATCTCCGCCCAGGTCACGCCCGGCTCCCGGGTGCTGGTGGACGGACTGGACGTGTCCGACGTGGTGGACTACTACGGCAACCTGGAGGTCAACGTGGCGGTCTATCCCCAGGGGGAAAACGTCATATCCATACTGGTGGAGACGGAGCATCACAAGCAGACCCGCCGGGACGTGATCATATACCGGGAGGCCTTCGAGATCCCCATGGAGATCAAGTCCACCTTCGTGGAGCGCTCCACCCGAAACACCGTCACCGTGGAGGGCGTCACCGATCCCACCGCCACTCTGGTGGTGGACACGCCCTATGAAGAGGACAGCCTCACCATGGACCAGGAGGGCAATTTCTCCTTCAAGGCCAAGTTCGTCACCATCGGCGACAACACCGTGGTGTTCCGGGCCACCAAGCCTGGCCTTAAGGACACCACCATCGCCTTCACCACGTATTACCTGCCTTCCCTGGCGGAATACTCCCGCAACGCCTGGCGCATGGACTACGCCCAGCTGTCCAAGCTCACCGATACCTGGAAGGGCCGGGTGTTCCTGTGCCGGGGCTACTTCGTGGAGACGTTGTCCTATAATCCCTTCGTCATCGTATGGAACGTGGGCTCCCCGGAGGATCCCAAGTACGTGGTGCTCAAAAACGAATCCGCCGCCACCACCTTCGACGCCGGGGTCAGCTACGACGCCTACGCCGACGTGGACGGACAGTACCGCTGGAACGACAAATTCTACCCCTGCCTGGTGGCCCGCTACATAGACCGCACCAAATGACGCCGGGCCCTGCCCGGGAAGGGAGATCTATGAAACCGCTTCTGACCCTCTTTGCTTCCTTCTTTAAGATCGGCATCTGCACCTTCGGCGGCGGCTACGCCATGATCCCGCTGATCGAGGCGGAGGCCGTGGAAAAGAAAAAGTGGATCACCTCCGAGGAGATGCTGGACATCGTCGCCATCGCCGAGGCCACCCCCGGCCCCCTGGCCGTAAACACGGCCACCTTCGTGGGCCAGAAGGTGGCGGGCCTTTCCGGCGCGGCGGCGGCCACGTTGGGGGTGGTCATGCCCTCCTTCCTCATCATTATCATCGTCAGCCTGTTCTACACCCAGTTCAGGGACAACCGCTGGGTGGACTGCGCCTTTCGGGGCATCCGGGCGGCGGTCACGGCCCTCATGGTCAACGCCGTGGTGAAGCTGTCCCGCCACGTGCCCAAGATCGCCTTCACCTTCGCCCTGTTCGGGGCGGCGTTCCTGCTGGCCAGCTTTACCGGTGTGTCGGTGATCCTTTTGCTCATCGCCGGGGCGGCGTTGGGCATCGCCTATCAGCTGTTCATGGCCCGGAAGGGGGCGGAAAAATGATCCTCTGGGAGCTGTTTTTCACCTTCTTTCAGATCGGCCTGTTCACCATCGGCGGCGGCTACGCCATGATCCCCATGATCACCACCCAGGTCACCGCCAAGGGCTGGGCGTCCCTGGAGGCGGTCACGGACTTCATCGCCGTCAGCGAGTCCACCCCCGGCCCCTTCGCCATCAACATCGCCACCTTCCTGGGCTTTAAGACCGCGGGCGTGGCCGGCGCGGCGGCATCCACTCTGGGCGTGGTCATGCCTTCCTTCATCATCATATCCCTCATCGCCCGGTTCTTTTTGAGCTTCGGCGACAACCAGTACGTAAAGCATGCCCTCTTCGGCCTGCGCCCCGTAGTGTTGGGCCTGATCCTCTCCGCCGCCTTCGCCATCGCCCGGGCCAACCTCTTTCCTGCTTCCGGCGTGGACTGGCCCGGCATCGCCATCGCCGTGGCGGCCTTCATTCTCCTTCGCAAGGCAAAAAAACTCCACCCCGGCCTGGTCATGCTCATGGCCGCCGGAGTGGGCATACTGGTCTATGGTGTGATAATGGCGTAGATACGCCCTATGTCGATCTCATCCCCGCCTTCGGGCGGGGCTTTTCATATATCCGATAGTCACTTCTTTCTCCACGCCACCGGCGCGTCATGGCTCAGCCCTGCGTAAAACAGCCTGGCTCGCACCGCCCTTTCGGGCATCTGATACAAATGGGCGATCTCCGCCACACTCATCCCCGCCAGAAACTTCTGTTTCAGGTCGTACTGATCGTGCCGGGTGCCCTCGTCCGGCTCCTCGGGATAATCGTCCCCGTTGTAGATCAGCTCCAGCCGCTCCATCCTCTTTTTGACAGCGGACACGGGCCGCTTGAGTATCCTTGCGATGTGGCTTAATGACACCTTCTTTTCAAACAGGCGCAGAAGCTCGTCGTCCTCCTCCGGAATCCAGCGCATGTCCCTGCGGCTCAGATCGGGCTTCAGGCCCAGCGCGGTCAGCCGGCTCCGTATGGCCTTGACCCTTCGCCCCAGCAGGCGGGCCATCTCCTCCTCGCTTTCGTCCGCCTCATACAGCTCCCTGAGCCGCTCGTCCTCCCATTGGGTCCATTCCCGGGATCCTTTGGCGCGCTGGTGGTCCTGCGGCCCATTTTGGCGGCCTGCCTCCTTCCTGGCGGTGGGCTT